>NZ_PJNH01000001.1:0-300000 GCF_002844535.1 Halalkalibacillus sediminis | reverse complement strand
CTTTAGCTGCGTTATCTCGTATAGCTAATGGAACTCATAGACAAATTCAGATTCAGCCTGAAGATACAGTAGTCTTCTCATCTTCACCAATACCGGGCAATCAGATCAGTATAAGTCGCAACATCAATAAACTTTACCGAGCTGGAGCAAATGTAATTCATGGCTCACTAAATGATATTCATACTTCTGGTCACGGTGGACAAGAAGAAATGAAATTAATGCTACGTCTTATGCAACCTGAATACTTCATGCCAATTCATGGTGAATATCGTATGTTAGCTGAACACATTAAACTAGCTTCTGCATGTGGTGTTGACCCTGATAATAGCTTCATAATGGATAATGGAGATGTACTAGCTATTGGCAAGAAGCAAGTTGGAGTAGCAGGAAAAGTACCATCTGGATCAGTTTATGTAGATGGTAGTGGAATCGGAGATATCGGTAATATCGTATTACGTGATCGCCGCATTCTTTCTGAAGAAGGTTTAGTAATAGTAGTAGTAAGCATTAACATGAAAGAATTTAAAATTGCGTCCGGACCTGACATCATTTCTAGAGGGTTTGTATATATGAGAGAGTCGGAAGATTTAATCAAAGATGCTCAAAAACTTGTATCGAACCATTTAGATAAAGTGATGGAACGTAAAACAACACAATGGTCTGAAATTAAAAACGAAATCACAGACACGATTCAACCATTTTTATATGACAAAACGAAACGTCGTCCAATGATTTTACCAATAATTATGGAAGTATAGTCCAAAATTACCTATCCACTAGCTAAAAAAGGTATCTCAACAATGTTGAGATACCTTTTTTTATTCGTCATCTATTACAAGATCCTTTTCAAACCTAGAAATATCTTTATCAGCACCTATTACAATCAAAATGTCATTAAACTCAATTTCTTCTGTTGCCATTGGAGATACGTTGATTTCCTTACCGCGTTTAATTGCAACAACGTTACAACCATATTTGGCACGGATGTCTAAGTCTTGGAGAGTTCTCTCGGCCATTTTTTCACCCGCTTTAATCTCCACCACACTATATTCATCTGATAGCTCTAAATAGTCCAACACGTTACTTGAAATGATGCTATGAGCAATACGTTTACCCATATCTCTTTCAGGGTGTACGATCTCATCAGCACCGATTTTATTCAAAACTTTTTCGTGATAATCATTTTGGGCTTTAACTGTCAGACGTTTTATTCCTAATTCTTTCAATATCAATGTAGTCAAAATACTTGCATGAATATTATCACCAATAGCTACGATGACGTGATCAATATTCCTGAAACCCAACTCTTTTAATGCAGCTTCATCAGTAGCATCCGCAATGACTGCATCTGATGCAATCTCTTTAAACTCATTAACTTTATCTTCATCAGAGTCTAATGCAAGTACTTCTTTTCCTTCCCTGCTTAACTCTTTACAGATGCTTCCTCCGAAACGTCCGAGACCTATTACAGCATAACTTTTTTTCATATGTTTTCCTCCCACAAGCTTATCTTCAGATAGTCTATCATATTTTAAAGCATTTGTAAGATAATTTAAGAAATATTGATGCGCCATCTTAAGAAAAGCTATTTTAGGGAGGTTAGGGGTTTTTTAATCAAATTCTAGTTTATAGCACTTATATTTTCCCTAGAACGATTGAGCATTATCCACCACTTCTTCTGGTACTGTAATTTCATCGATCGCATTAAAATCACTTAATTTATAAGTTCCCTTATGATATTGCTTCACTTCACCTATTTCTCCTGTTGTTTCTGCTTCATACTCAATAGAGTACTCTGTCATATAAAATGTATCTTTATCAACCTTTATCTCATAAGAGCCGTTACTTATTTGCATGTTCTCATAGTGTTCCTTGAGTGTCTCATTCTGTGCTCCGAAACTCGCACCCATTATCACGTTTTTATAATCCTCATGATCGCCCTCAAAAGAAAGCAAGTAATGGTCACCTTGATCAGTAACTGAAAAATGCTTACTGAATTTCAAGTATTCATCTATTTGTTCCTCTTCAAAAACCTTATATTGCTCATACATACTCCCATATTCAGAAGTAGTCGGCATAGTGAACCAATTCCCATCTGCGAAAATATATAGGTCACCTTCTGCCATATACATTTCGAACATGGACTCTTCCCCACTATCCATAATTGATTCACCTTCTGCATGCATCTTTGCAGGGTCTGATAATACGATTTCCATGGTGAATAAGGTTTCACTTACTTCATTAACTCCATTTGACGTAGAATCATCATAATATTCGCTTACCCCTTTAAAGCTAGTAACTTCTTCCATCGCTTTCGCTGTTTTCTCTAAAATACTATCCGTATCACCGAGAACATTCTTTCCACTATCACTATTTGAATCATCACTCGAATCCTCGTCTTCTACTTCTTCTGATTGGTCTTCCCCTTCATTTTCTTCTTCCCCTTGATCGTCCTCTTCATTCTCTTCTTCTGCACCACTGCTTGTTTCACCGTCTTCCTCCCCAGACTCCTCTGAGGTGGTCGCATCAACTTCATCTTCAGTGCTTATGGTCTCTTCTTGACAAGCAATCAAAATAGAAACTAGTAATAGTATGAAAATGAGCAGTATTTTTTTCAAATTGTACACCTCTCCCCTTTTGTTTGTTCATAAAAGCTTACAAGAAAGGTTGAGGGGAGTAAATTATACTTAGGTATATTTTTGTAACAAAAAAACAGACATGAGGTTTTCATGTCTGCCTTATATATTTAATTATATTTGATCTAGCATCTGGAACTGTGATTTCACAAGCCCGTAGTATTCTCCTTCACGATCCATCAACTCGGCGTGACTACCTTGCTCTAATATTTTACCATTTTCAAGAACGATAATATTATCAGCGTCACGGATTGTTGAAAGTCGGTGAGCAATAATTATTGCTGTTCGACCTTTCAGAAGACGTTTCAATGCCTCCTGAATCTTCATTTCAGTTTCAGTATCTATACTCGCAGTTGCCTCATCCAGGATGATTATACGTGGGTCTGCTAATAATGCACGAGCAAAGGATAGTAGCTGTCTTTCTCCTGCAGAAAGGATGTTACCTCTTTCTTCTACCTCTGTTTCGTAACCACTAGCTAGTCGCTGAATAAAACCGTCTGCACCTACTACTTTAGCAGCATCCATAACCTCTTCATCTGAAGCGTCCGGTCGACCGAAACGTATATTTTCCATGATTGTTCCTGAAAAAATGAACGTGTCTTGTAAAACCACACTAATGCTTTGTCTGACATCTTCAAGCTTAAGATCTCTCAAGTCATGACCGTCGATTTTTACCGCACCTTTAGTAGGATCATAAAAACGACTAATCAAGTTTGCTATCGTTGACTTACCAGAGCCTGTATGGCCAACCAAAGCAACTGTTTGACCTGCTTTCATCTCTAATGAAATTTCATGTAATGCAATACGATCCTCATCATATGCGAATTGAACCTGATCAAATTCGATATGACCTTCCATTTGTTCAATGCGAGTAGGATTTTCTTTTTCTTCAACATTCGGTTGTTCATCTAAGAATTCGAAAATACGTTCTGATGCGGACATAGCCATAAGTAACTGATTATACATTTGACCAAGTCTTGAAATCGGTTCCCAGAACATCCCGATAAATAATGCGAAAGTAAAGAATGTACCAAGTTCTACGTCACCATTGATAATTAAAAACGAACCATATGAAATCAAAATGACTGTTCCAACAGCATTACTCATCTCCACAAAAGGACGGAACATCGCACTCTTACGACTTGCCACATTCCAGCTATCGAAGTTATCTGAATTAACACCATTGAAGTATTCAGTGTTATTACTTTCCTGAGAGAACGATTGGGTAATTCTGATTCCTTGGATACTCTCATTCAGGTGAGAGTTTAATCTAGATTGTTGGATTCTCACATTTTGCCAAGAACGTCGAATATTTTTTCTTAATTTAGTTGAAATATAGAACATAATCGGAATGATTATAACTACCGCCAAAGCCAATTGTGGACTTAAAACGAATAGGATGATGACGATGCTGAGTAGCATGACCACGTCCATCAACAAGTTGATAATTCCATTCGTGAAAAGCTCTTGCAGTGAATTAATATCATTCATGATTCGTACGATAATACTTCCTGCGGAACGATTATCAAAGAATCGATTTGATAATCGTTGTATGTGTGAGAAAAGATGTTTTCTCAAGTCATAGATTACATTCTGCCCTAGAATATTGACGTATTTTATCCGAATAGCATTCCCGATGTAGTTGAATACATAGAGGATAGCAATCAAGAGGACAAGTTGAACAAGAAGATTTGTATTTCCATTTTCTATTGCAACATCAATCGCTAATTTACCAATTATTAGTGGTACAATTAATCTCACTGCTGTCGAAATAAGCATTGCAATAATCGCAATAGGTAATTCTTTTTTTGCATACGGCTTAACGTATTGCAACATCCGAACCAATTGATTCCAGTTAAAGGGCTTATCTACAGCCAAGTCTTGCGTATAGTGGAATCGTTTTATATGTGGACTTTTTGTATTACTTTGTGTAGCCATGGTATCCCCCCTTTATGCATGTTGCTGGTTGCCTAAAATCTTTTCTTTGTCTTGGTATTGAATATCATAAATCCGTTGATATGGACCTTTGTTTTCTAGTAAGAACTCGTGCTTTCCGCGTTCAACAATTTCCCCATCTTCAAGTACAAGAATTTCATCTGCATGTTTCAGAGAAGAAATACGGTGAGCAATGATGAAAGTCGTTCGATCCTTCATCACTTCTTTTAGAGCCTTTTGGATTCTGAATTCAGTCTCCATGTCCACAGCTGAGGTAGCATCGTCAAGTACAAGAATGCTAGGATTGATCAAGATTGCACGCGCAATTGAAATACGCTGCTTTTGACCACCTGACAGACCCATACCACGCTCACCAAGTTTAGTGTCGTACCCTTTAGGCATTTCCATTATGAAGTCATGAGCTTGAGCTCTTTTAGCTGCATCAATAATTTCTTCCATAGATGCTTCTGGATTTCCATATGCTATGTTGTCTTTGATTGTCGTAGAAAAAAGAAAAGGTTCTTGAAGTACGAAACCGATATGTTTTCTTAGTTCTTGTAACTGATAATCTTTCACAGATTTACCGTCCAAGAGTACTTCCCCTTCTTCAGGCTCATAGAAGCGAGTGATCAACTGTGTGATACTCGTTTTACCCGAACCTGTAGCTCCAATAAGCCCTACAACTTTTCCCGGTGGGGCATCAAAGGATATCTTTTTCAAAGCCTCATCGTCATCCTTTACATAAGTCAGAGTAACATCCTTGAACGTTACATGACCCTTTACGTGTTCATTTTTCGACGCTGGGTTTTTATCTAAGATTTCATCTTCTGATTCTAAAATTTCAAGCAGTCTCTCACCTGATGCTTTAGCTTGTGAGAACAAGTTAACCACGAATCCAAAGTTCATTAGTGGTCCGATAATGTACCATACTAGACTAAAGAAGGCTAACAGTTCGCCGGGTGATAGTTCACCATTAATGACTAGATAACCACCAAAGCCTAATAAAGCTACAACACAAACGTTCCCGATGAACTCCATTAAAGGAAAATATTTGGCCCAAATTTTTGCTGTATGAAGATAGTTCTGTCGATAATCTTCCCCTTTTACGGAGTAACGGCCAATTTCAAAATCTTCACGCGAAAGTGATTTGACCGTATTCATCCCAGAGATGTTTTCCTGGACTCGGGTATTCATACGTCCGAATGATTTTCTAATTCCTCGGAAAGCTGGGTGTACTCTCTTATCAAATTGAAAGACTACCACAATTAAAAATGGCATCGCCGCCATTGTTACAAGAGCTAACGGAACTGAGTAAAAAAACATTACTGACAAACTACCTAATACTAGAAGAAATATTCTTAGTAGTTCGGCAAATCCGAACGATAAGAAAAACCTGAATCCTTCTACATCCGCTGTCAGTCGAGACATCAGATCGCCTGTTTTAGCGTTATCATAATAATGAAATGACAGTCGTTGTAATTTTTTATAAATCGAATTTCTGACATTATAAACGGTTGATATACCGAAATAATCTCCCATATACTGCTGGAAATAAACTGCGACAGCTTTTATCCCCATTAGTAGAATAAAACCAATAGCCAAATAAGGAATCAGTTCATAAAGCCCTGGTGCAATAACATTGTCAATTGTTTGTTGAAGTACAATCGGATAAACCAAGGTGATTCCTGTAACAAATAATAGTGAGAATAAAGACCAGAAAAAATATTTTTTGAATGGCCAATAATACTCCTGTAATTTCTTAAAAGTATCCACGAAGTATCCCCCTTTTCTGTAAAATTCATGAAGTTTAAGAAATATCATTTATAAAAACAATACGCTTTAATAAATATATCGGGTTCCGAAATAAATATCTACCCTTTTGCTTAAATTTTTTAAAAATTTTTGCATAATATTACTTTATCTTTTCCCACTTAATATGTATTCAGTGAATTGGATGAGATTAAGTCAGCCTTTAGACTGAATTAGTTGCTGGTACCCCTTGTGACTAGTATCTTGCCTCTTAATAAAAAAACTGAATGTGCCTCAAAAGCACATCCAGTTTTCCTTAATTATTCACCTAATACTCGGTTTACTCGTTTTTCAAGCATCTTCATTCCGCTTCCGCCTGCTTGGAAATGACGAAGATTTCCTTCTGCATCAAATACGTAATATGCTGGAACATATTGATTTTCGAATGCATCAGTTAACTTGTGCTCATTGTCTACGAATATTGGCTGATCGATATTATGCTCTTTTGCGACTTCTTCAATTTGATCTAAATCAAGATCTTTTTCAGAACGAGGCATGTGTACTGCCATCACGTTCAAGCGATCAGCGTACTCGTCACGAAATTCATTTACTTTTGGCATTGCTTCCTTACACATTCCACAACTTACAGACCAAAAGTGAATGAGTGTTGGTTTATCCCCAACTAAATCTTCACGAGATAATTCACCGTTCAACCATTTAGTTGCACCTTCAAGTTCAGGCATTGGTGTACGTAATTTCATGACTGTCCCTCCTTCTTACAATAGATGAAACTTGAAACCTTATAATGTAGCTTGCCCAGGCTTCCAGTTAGCTGGGCAAAGGCCACCAGTTTGTAGTGCTTGAAGTACACGTAGAGTTTCATCAACGTCACGGCCGATATTGTTATGGAAAACTGTTTGATATTGAAGTTCTCCTTCAGGGCTGATGATATAAAGACCACGTAAAGCTACACCTTCATCTTCAATCAAAATGCCATACTCTTCAGATACTCTATGGTTAGTATCTGCTGCAAGTGGATAGCGTAAATCTCCTAAACCATTGTCTTCACGAGAAGTGTTGATCCAAGCTAAGTGAGTGTGGATTGTGTCAGTTGAAACTCCGATAACTTCTGCATCTAAGTCTTCGAACTCATCATAGCGGTCTGACATCGCCGTGATTTCTGTTGGACATACAAATGTGAAATCCATTGGATAGAAGAAAAGAACTGTCCATTTATCATTCTTCATATTTTCTTCTAAATTCACTTTACCAAATTCTTTGTTCGGCATAACAGCGTCCATTTCGAAACGTGGAGCTTGTTTACCTACCATACGTTCTGCCATGAAAATCCCTCCGAAAATTTATCTTTTTATTTTTAACAAACCAAGAATTATTATAGCAAATCTCATAACCTCGTCAAATGATATACGACTTCTTTCAGCATTATCCTTTACCATTTTTACTAAAGATAAACCCTTCAGATTGTTTATGATTAAAAAACGTCGAAATATGGTATATAATTAGAAGCATTCAAAAAGGAGGGTCTAGATGGATTTTTTTAATATGGAGCAACTAGCAACGAGTGCAGTAGCTATCGGAGGAAAAATTCTATTAATATTGATTGTATTCGCACTTTTAGCTCCTATAGGCAGGCGCGTGATTCACTCTTCTATGAATCAATTAGGAAAGCGCCAAAACCTGACTGAAGGACGTAAACAAACATTAGAGAAACTACTTCTTAGTATTTATACATACGTCCTGTTCTTTATTTTTCTTGTAATGATCTTAGGGGCATTTGATCTTGATATTGGACCAATGTTAGCTGCCGCTGGTATTGTAGGTTTAGCAATCGGCTTTGGCGCACAAGGTATAGTAAGCGACGTAGTTACTGGGTTCTTCATTTTAGTTGAAAAACAAATTGATGTTGATGACTATATCACCGCTGGTGGCGAGAATGGAATAGTGGAAGAATTAGGTCTGAGGACCACTCAAGTTAGAGGTTTTGATGGTACACTTCACTTCATACCAAACCGTAACATCTTGAATGTCAATAACCATTCACGTGGCAATATGCGAGCACTGGTTGATATTGGCATCTCTTATGATGCAAGCATTGATGAAGCGATGGTAGTATTACAAAGAGTTTGTGATGACCTTAGAGATTCCGACGAACGAATCAAAGATGGACCGAATGTGGTCGGTGTTCAATCGATCGGTTCATCCGATATTGTTTTAAGGATCCTTGCTCAGACTAAGAATATGGAACAGTGGGGCGTTGAAAGAGAGATTCGTAAACGTATAAAAGAAGCTCTAGACGAAGCAGGAATCGATATTCCTTTCCCACATCAAGAAATCATAATGAAAAACGACCAAGATTAATTAACGAAGCTTTCCAGCCACTGGTTGGATAGCTTTTTTTTACTAATTTAGTACAAATCAATATCCATGACATTGATGAACTTTTTCAAAAAACTGAAATTACAAGCAGAATCTTTGAAAGCTCAGATCCGTCAGTTTACTTTTGAAGAGGAAAAGGTAAATAATATAGAAAGACAATCTTGATTTGTAGAAGAGGTGGTAACTTGAAATATGTAATAATCGGAGGAGATGCAGCAGGTATGAGTGCTGCTATGCAAATTGTAAGAAATTCTTCTGAAGAATCATTAGAAATCGTTACATTAGAAAAAGGTGAAATTTACTCGTACGGTCAATGTGGTCTTCCTTATGTGGTCGGCGGGACCATTTCATCGACTGAAGATGTAATTGCAAGAAAAGTGCAGACTTTCCGTGATAAATATGGAATTGATGCCAGAACTAATCATGAAGTCACTTTAGTAGATTCCAATGAAAAGATGGTACACGGAAAACATACTCAAACTGGTGAACCATTCTCCATCACTTATGATAAGTTATTGGTTGCTTCTGGTGCTACCCCTGCTATTCCATCTTGGAATAATGCAGAGTTGAATGGAATATTTGTACTTAAAACAATCCCTGACACCAATGATATACTGGATTATATGGACGAGACGATTCAACAAGTAACCATCGTCGGAGGTGGATACATCGGCTTGGAAATGGCTGAGAATTTTAAGTCAGCAGGTAAAGAGGTTAGAATCATTCAACGTGGAAATCAATTATTAGGTACCGTAGATGCTGATATTGCAGATAAAATTCATTCTGAAGCTGTTCAACACGGGATTGAAATCATCTACGACGAGTCCGTACACGGATTCGAAGGAAAGGATCGAGTTGAAAAAGTTTATACTGATCAACACGAATATAACACGGATTTAGTTTTGGTATCGGTCGGGGTCCAACCTAATACAAACTTTTTAGATCAAGAAGTGTTTAACGTTGGTAGTAAAGGTGAATTAATAGTAGATGAATTCATGCGTACCAACGTCCCTGATGTATATGCAGCAGGAGATTGCGCTTGTCAATATAATCGTGTTCTGGAAAGAAATGATTATATTCCTTTAGGTACCCATGCGAATAAACAGGGCATGGTAGCTGGAATGAACTTAGTCGGTATTAAGAAAAAATATGCAGGTATGGTAGGAACGTCAATTCTCAAATTTTTCAACTTAGATATTGGTAAGACTGGGATATCAGTCAAGGAAGCAGAATCAGAGGATTTCCCGTATGATTTTGTAGAGCATCAAGCTACTAGTAAAGCCGGATACTATTCTAAAGATGAAAAACTTACTATAAAAATGGTATATCACTCTGATACCAAAAAGTTATTAGGTGCACAACTAATAGGAAATGGAGGCGTTGATAAACGCCTCGATGTACTGGCTACTTCTTTGTTCCATGGAATGACCACAGAAGAGTTACTTGATTTAGATTTGGCATATGCCCCTCCATATAATGGTGTTTGGGACCCTATTCAGCAAGCTGCTAAACGGACCTTATAACTAATTCAAAAAAAGAGCAAACCCTTTAAGGTTGAGCAGTTTGGATAACGAGGAGACCATCCAAATTCACAGTAATACACACATTAAATAGCACACGAAAAGCTTGAGGATTTTTATAAACCTCAAGCTTTTTACTTTAATATTGAAGCTGATCCTTAAAAACTACCCGCTAGCTTATCAATTTTTCTATCCTCTCTTTCACGATGAGTGGTAAAGACTGTTCCATTCCCTTTCTTAGCAATTCAGGGTTTTCTACACCATTTGTTTTTAAATACCTTTCAATGAGCAATGCTTTTTCTTTCTTGTTTGGTATTAACCAATATAAAATATACCAATCCTCAAGTGAACATAAAGGAACCTCAATTCCATTTATTTTTTTGTAATCTACAATGGATTCCTTTTGCATTCTAATTTTATAAATTCCTTTTTCATGTTGTATAGCAAATCCACCCATGACATCTATATCATTATCGAATAACCGAAATTTAGAGAAATATAATGTACGAAAAGGGGCAGTACTTAAAGCTTCTTTCTTTTTTCCAGCGGACGATATTATTTCATTTACTTTGGGGGCATCTCTTTCATCAACCAAAATATCAATATCATTAGGATTATCAATTATTTCATAAAAACTAAGTAGAAGCGAACCACCAACTCCCCAAGTTATATTTTTATCATTTAATTTATCTCCTATAAATGCTAACGTTTTCAGCAAATTAATTCTCCTCACTAACAAGGACTTCTTCTTATATTTCTCTGATAGTAGCTTCTACCGCATCAATACCTACTGCAATTGCCTCTTCATTCGGCGATAAGCTACTATGGTGCAGTCCATAAGGCGAATCGACACCTAACCAGAACATGAATCCAGGATATTCTTTTAGAAAATATCCGAAGTCTTCACCTGTCATTGCCTCTGGTGCAACTTTATAATCGATTGGTCGTTTTTGTATGATTTCTTTAAAACGCTTAACCAATTGTTGATCATTGTCCACCATATAATAATTGGCACCATAATCCACTGAGGTTTCACACTCATATCGAACCTCTATACCTTTTAATGTCTTCTCGATATGATTTTTGACGATATCCATAGAATCAGGTTCTCTCGTACGAATCGTCCCCTCTACCCTCGCATCTTCGGCGATGATATTTTGTACAGTTCCTGCTTCCATTTTTCCAATAGTTACAACCGCTGAATCCAGAGGGTCTACCACTCTGCTGACACCTTGTTGAACCTGTAAGTTGAATGCACTTGCGGCCATGATCATATCTTTCGTCTCATGAGGGTATGCAGCATGCCCTCCTTTACCATGAAAGTCTATGAACAGTTCGCTTGTATTAGCAAAAAGTAAGCCAGGTTTTGAGGATACTGTTCCGACAGGTAGTCGTGGATCAATATGAAGAGCAAATATCATATCAGGTTTATATTTGTTCATCGTTTCAGTTTCCATCATCGGTTTTGCACCACCTGGGCCTTCTTCTGCAGGTTGAAAGATGAATAAGACATTATCATCGGCAGGGTTCTCTACGATAGAAGTTAATGCCCCAAGTGCTATCGTCATATGGAAATCATGTCCACAAGCATGCATTCTTCCATCATGCTCGGATTTGAAATCCAATTGAGTGTTTTCCTTTATAGGTAATCCATCTATATCAGTTCGATACGCTAACGTACGCTCCCCTACATTCCCTTCGACATATACAAAGATACCGGTATACCACTTTTCAATCGTCACTCGCTCTAAGGGCAAAGTTTGTAAGTATTCCAATATGTATGCCTGGGTTTTATATTCCTCAAACCCCAATTCAGGAATTCTATGAAGATCCCTTCGAATGTTGATCCAATTGTCCATTTTTTAACCGCCCTTCTTCTTTGCTATTAAAAAGCGGAATCTTCAATGTCCTTGAGGATTCCGCAATGAGTAGCTTTTAGTTATCTAATTTTCTTAGTTCTTTTTTGATTTCGGTCTTGGATTTAGTTTGGTCATCAATTTCTTTAATGACTTTTGCTGGAGTACCTGCTACTAGAGTATTTGGTGCAACATCTTCAGTAACAATAGCACCTGCAGCAACAACTGCACCTTTACCAACTGTTACTCCCTCGAGTACAACTACGTTAGCTCCAATAACTACTTCATCTTCAATAACGACTGGCTGTGCAGAAGGTGGTTCAATTACACCAGCTAGAACTGTTCCAGCACCAATGTGACAATTTTTACCTACTGTCGCACGTCCTCCTAGAACCACATTCATATCAATCATCGTACCTTCACCAACAACAGAGCCGATATTAATCGAAGCACCCATCATGATAACAGCGCCATCACCAATTTCAACTTGATCACGGATAATCGCACCCGGCTCAATTCTTGCGTTGATGTTCT
This sequence comes from Halalkalibacillus sediminis, assembly GCF_002844535.1. Classification (NCBI taxonomy): domain Bacteria; kingdom Bacillati; phylum Bacillota; class Bacilli; order Caryophanales; family Bacillaceae; genus Halalkalibacillus; species Halalkalibacillus sediminis. The sequence continues at coordinate 287,373 of NZ_PJNH01000001.1, read as the reverse complement.
TTAAATCAAGAAGTGGAATAGCAGAATTACGGCGATCATTTTCAATCACATAATCATCAATAAGGTTATTGAATTTCTTCAAATTCTCTTTTACTACTTTCCACTCTCCAAAAATAACTCCCGCTTTTTCATCTAAGAATGTCTTGATATCCTGGTTGAATTCTATTGAATTTAGTGATTTACCTTTAATGTGAACTTTTACAGGAGTTGATTTCTCCGCGTTCGAGATAAAATTAATAATTTCATTTGCATCCATTTGATTCATTATTTCATCCTCCATCCATTGCTTATCTTTTCACTTTTAGAAGTAAAAATACCTTAAGTATTAAGTTAGTTTCCTCGCTGTTGGTAATATTGATTTCTAAATTGTTTGAGCATTTGTCTTCGGGTAAGAATCCCTGTCATCTGCTGTTGCTGATCTATTACACACACAAACGTATAATCGATTAAGACATGTAATGCTTTTTCTAGGGTATCTTCCTCATGTAGGGTTGGAATGTCTTGATCCATCGCATCTTTAACAATTTTTTCATTCAGCTGTTCAACTTCAATTCTCTCTACACCAAACATCGCTTCAATAATATTCGACTTGCTGATAATTCCACAAAATCGGCTGTTGAGATCTAATACAGGGACAGCATTGTACCCAGTTTTAGCTAATACAAGTAGTGCGTGTTCAAGTGGATTCTGCAATTGTACATGGGCAACTTTATCTGCGTCAATCATCATCTCTTGTACCGTAGTCGTTTCTAAATCAAAATCTTTCGTACTTAACATTATCCTCCTCCTAACAAAATGAAAAGGGGATCAATGATCAATTCCGAACTTATTTTAACATAAATCGGTATTAATAGATAATCACGAGCAATATTATTTGTTATGCATTTTTAAACATCTCCGCTATACTATTTGATAGATAAAGAGAAAAGAGGGGTAATTGTGACTCATGTTTTTAGTAGAAAAGAAGAGTTCGTAAATGCTGTCACACATGGACTTGGGGCTTTGTTAAGTATCGCAGGCCTTGTGATATTGATCGTATTCGCTTCATTGAATGGAAATGCTTGGCAAGTAGTTTCTGTAACGGTTTACGGGGTGACGATGCTTACAATGTATTTATCTTCAACCATTGTACATAGTCTTCACGAAGGAAAGACTAAGGATTTCTTTCTTTTCTTAGATCATTCTTCTATCTATCTGTTCATCGCTGGGACCTACACACCTATCCTGTTAGTTTTACTGCGAGGTCCAGTCGGATGGACGATTTTCGGTGTCATTTGGGGTGTAGCGATATTAGGGATTATTTTCAAGATTTTCTTTGTTAAAAAATTCATGGTCATCTCTACTTTAATATATTTATTGCTAGGATGGATGGTTGTATTCGTATGGCAACCATTGACTGAGGAAATGAGTTACAACGGATTGATTTTCTTAATTGTCGGGGGAATCTTATACTCAGTGGGTAGTATCTTTTATATGTGGCGAGGATTTGCTTATCATCACGCAATCTGGCATCTGTTTGTTATTGCAGGAAGCGCCTTCCACTTTTTTGCGATTTTATTTTATATAGTTTTAGATTGATATAAAAAGCACGCCCCCAAATTAAGGGCGTGCTTTTCTCATGCGGTTGTTATTAAGATGCACTTGTTTCCTTTTTCAATAAAACGTGCGCCAATATGCGCGACATCTAATTAATATCTAGAATGGGTACTGATTCAACCATTGCCCACCATCTAGTGTAACCACTTCACCGTTCATATACTTTGCTTTGTCAGACAACATGAAGTAAGCTAACTCCGCAATTTCTTCAGGCTCCCCTAATCGTCCTAGAGGCACAGATTGTAAGGTGCGTTTTGCCGCTTCTTCCGACTCCCACAACTTCTCTGCTCCCCCTGTACGGTCAATAGGACCTGGAGCAATTGCATTGGCACGAATACCGTATTTTCTTCCCCATTCTACTGCCAATGTTCTTGTCATAGCTAGGACACCAGCTTTTGCTGAGGCTGAATGGATCACACCAGGACCTGCATTCCACGCATATGTCGCGACAATGTTGATCATTCTACCTTCAATTTTATTCTCAATCCAGTATTGGCCCACTGTATGACTACAATAGAATGTACCGTTCAGAACAATATCGATGACAGAGTTCCAACCATTAAAGGAGAGTTTTTCAGCTGGAGCAATAAAATTACCCGCAGCATTATTGACTAAGCAATCAATAGTTCCGTACTTTTCAACCGTTTCATCGACCATTTTCTGAACTTCCTCAGGTTTTCTTACATCCATTGAAATCGTATGAACCTCTAAGTTTTTGCCTCCGCTTATTTCCTCTTTAGCTTTTGACAATTTATCTTCGTTTCTACCTGTAATAACAACTTTGGCACCTTCATTAGCGAACTTCTGAGCCATATATTTTCCCATTCCGCTTGATCCGCCTGTTACAATGACTACTTGATTTTCGATATTAAAAACCTCCCTTTCCTTGACTAATTCCACATTAGTCAACAGAATCCCTGCAAAAAATGAATACTCATTCAATTTATTTTTTTTGCGAATTTTAGAAGATTCACATGCTATAATGCAATTAACTATCAATTAAAGGATGTTTACTATGCCGAAGCAGAAGAAAATTTCAAGGCGTTCTTTTTTAAATAGATTAACTTTAGGAACTTTAGGCTTCTTTGGTATAAGTTTTGGAGGATATTATTATGCTAGAGAAATTGAACCGTACTGGTTGTATGTCAATCGTAGCAACATCCAATCTGAAAAAATTCCTGAATCATTAACTGATTTCAAAATTGCTCAATTCACTGATACGCATATCGGTTTTCATTATCATAATAAAGAACTTGAGGATGTAGTCCACTCCATACAGAATGAAACACCTGATTTGATTGTTTTCACTGGAGACTTGTTTGATGATCCATCTCTAGTAGATGTCGAAGGATTTGAAGAAGTCGTAAGGATTCTTCAAAAACTTGATGCACCTTTTGGAAAGTATTGGGTATATGGAAACCATGACCATGGAGGATACGGCTCTTCTAAAATTGATGAAGTAATGCAGCAGAGTGGCTTTAAATTGTTGAAGAATGAATCTACTATCATAGGAAGTGGAGATAACACTTTCACATTGACAGGCTTGGACGATATATTGCTAGGGTCCCCTAACATGCGAAATGTTCTGCCTGAGGAAAGAGAAGAACACTTTAACATTATCCTGTGTCATGAACCGGATTTCGCAGAAGTAGTAAAAGTATATCCTTTCGATGTACAACTTTCTGGGCATAGCCATGGAGGACAAATCCAATTGCCTATCATTGGAAATCTAGTTGCACCACCATTAGGAGAAAGATACGTGGAGGGTCATTTTACTTTAGGAAATCGACCTCTGCAGTTGTTTGTTTCTCGAGGCATAGGGACCACTAGGTTACCCTTCCGTTTCCTTTGCAGACCAGAAATCAATGTTTACACCTTAAAAAGTAACTGAATTCCTGGTGTCAAGAAATTGTTGAAAAGTACGACTCACGCTAACATCATTCTTTAGTTCAACGTGTTACAATAACTGATGAACCGATGAACGGGAGATGATACGTATGTTTTTAAAAAATAAAAGTATATTAATACTCTTACTGTTTGGCTTCATACTACTTTTAACAGCTTGCCAGGAGTCTCAAGCAGAAGAACCTAAATACCAACCTGAATTTGAAAATGAAGTTGAATCATTCACATATACTAACCAGGATAAACAAGAAGTTTCTTTAAGTGATTTAGAAGGAACGTACTGGATATCCAATTTCATCTTCACTAATTGTAATACCGTTTGTCCACCTATGACTGCCAACATGGCGAAACTACAAGATAAAGCTGAGGAAGAAAATCTTGATGTTCGATTTGTTTCCTTCTCAGTCGATCCGGTAAATGATGATCCAGCTACCTTAAAGTCTTTTGGTGACAAATTCAAAGTAAACTATGATAATTGGGATTTCCTTACCGGTTATGATCAGGAGCACATCGAAAGTTTTGCTGCTAACTCTTTTAAAGCATTAGTTTCGAAGGTAGATGGACAAGAACAGGTCAACCACGGTACTCAATTCTTTATCGTAAACCCAGATGGTGAGATGATTAATTCCTTCTCCGGAACAAGTGATGAGGAAATGGATAATATCATTGATCATTTAAAATACTACACTGATTAAAAAATATTTCTTTTTAATGTTAAAAATCCGCTTAGGGACATTCGATCCCAAGCGGATTTTTCTAATCATTCCTGATTATTAGGTATACGATCAGCCCGAGTACCGGGAAGAACAAGGTTCCGATAAGCACGACAATCGCGTATTCCTTGCTATTTCCTTTTCTAATCGAGTCCCTATAAGCCCAAATACTTGTAAAAATGTTCAATAAAATTAAAATTAGTCCAAACAATAGAAACAATCCGATAATCTCCATCTTTCTCCCCCTCCCTTTTCATATATTTTAATCTATATGAATGAATTGTAAAAGGGATGATAATTACTATGGTCTTACATAATTATAAAGAAAAGAGCTGCAAATTAGATGAAGATATCAACTTTCAAAGTTGCTTTAAGTACATAGATAATAAAATTAATGTTAAAGCGTGTGACTACTCAATTCAATCGATTTTTGTTTCTAATGAAGTATGATAAAATTTGTGATAAGCGATGAAGGATTAACAGGATTCCAATGCCAACATAAATGATCCATAAGTTTCTAAGGACATTTAAATTACTATTAAACTCATTAGTAGAAAGCAAATAGAATAATTGCAATAAACCAAAACTTAATAATGTTGTTACTAGATAGACAAGAGATACAATCATTTTCTCCCTTAGGAGAGCCTTAATTAACCATAAGGCAATAAAGAAAGTACAACCCACTATAAAAGTGAAGATCAACAAAATAAGGAAATCTTTTTGTGAGATTTGGATTAATTGCTGCCAATTCATAAAATCCCTCCTATTCACCATTATTAGCATTAACAGAAACTTTAACCGTTGAAATAAACCGGAAGTCACCTACATACCATCTGAAAGGCGGAAAATTCTTGGAAGAACTACTGAATACACAAGTTAAAAATATTGAAATATCAGGCATCAGAAAGTTTTTTAATCTGGTCCAAGGAAAAGAAGATATTATTTCTCTTACTATTGGACAACCTGATTTCAAGACACCAAACCATATAAAAGACGCTGCTAAACTTGCGCTCGACCATAACCACACTACATATACACCAAATGCAGGATTACCAGAACTACGCAATGCTATACAAGATTATGTGAAGGAGAAATACCAGCTTTCATATGATTTTTCAGATGAAATAATAGTAACAGTTGGCGCCTCGCAGGGGATAGATATCACTCTTAGAACTATTTTAAACCCTGGGGATGAAGTGCTTCTTCCTAGCCCTGTATATCCAGGTTATGAACCATTGATCAGATTGGCCGGGGGAATTCCTGTACATGTAGATACCACAAATAACGGATTTAAATTTACTGCTGATTTAATAGAAGAACAAATCAACGAGCGTACCAAATGTGTCATCTTACCTTACCCTTCAAATCCTACCGGAGTTACTTTAACAGAGGAAGAATTAAAAGGTATTGTTCAAGTTATAAAAGAAAAATCGATTTTCCTCCTCGCTGATGAAATATATAGTGAACTGACCTACGATGTGCCTCATCGGTCGATTGGAACATTTGAGGAAATACGTGGGCAATCCATTATCATCCAAGGGTTATCAAAATCTCATTCAATGACGGGATTCCGGATCGGGTATGTCCTTGCGCCAGCAGCAATCCAACAACATATACTAAAGGTACATCAATACAATGTTTCATGTGCGACATCTACTAGTCAACACGCAGCATTAGAAGCACTAAAAAATGGGCAAACTGATCCTGTGGAGATGAGAGATGAGTATAGAAAAAGAAGGGATTACGTATTAAGTAGGTTGGAAAGAATGAATATCGAAGTTGTGAAACCGGAAGGGGCCTTTTATGTATTTCCAAAACTAAAGTTGGAAGGCTTCTCCTCTTTTGATTTGGCTGTCAAGTTATTAGAGGAATATGGTTTAGCACTGGTGCCAGGAGATGCTTTTTCTTCTTGCGGAGAGGGTTACGTCAGACTATCTTATGCTTATAATATTGAGACATTATCCAAAGGCTTAGATCGATTAGAGTCTTTTGTAAATAAGGAGCTTATAAAAAAATAAAGGAAAGAATGCTAAAACAACATACTTTCCTCTTCTCTTCGTATCGATTGATATTCATTTAATAAGTCATCCAACTTCTGAGAAACCTCTACAGATTCTTGACTTGTATATCCTTTTTCAGTTGCAATTAGAATCATTTGTTTACGCACTGCTTCAATTTGTTGTTGCAATGTTTCCTTATTTTTTGGCGTCAATGGATTCCCCTCCAGGGACATAAGTTATAATTAATCATAAAATGGAAATCTAATTATACATTATGTCAGATTTTTTTGATTTCGTAAAACATTTTGCTTGATCCGAACAAAAATTTTGATGCAATTCTAATCACATGTTTAAATATAGTCCTTTTATACCCCGTTCTATTTTTAATAAACCTGAAAATAAAACTTAATCTCATAAAATAATATTTATGTTAGGATAGAGATAGTGAGACACGGAAAGGAAGAGCCCGTTGAAAAAAGAAATATGGGAATGGAGTAAAGCTATCGTCATTGCATTACTCCTTGCATTTGTTTTAAGAAGCTTTGTATTTGCAACATCAGTAGTGGAAGGGACAAGTATGGATCCTACTCTTCACAATGGAGAAAGGGTCATCTTCAATAAAGCGATATACCTTCTGGATGAACCTGCTAGAGGTGAAATCGTTATTATACAACACCCGAATAAAAATTATGTGAAACGAGTAATAGGACTTCCAAATGATACGATTGAAGTAAAGGACTATGTACTTCATATTAACGGAGAGCCTATTGAGGAAGTTTATCTATCAGAAGAACAAAAGGAAGGAACCGGAAACTTCGATCCAATTACCGTTCCTGAAGGTAAATATTTTGTAATGGGAGATAATCGTTCAATTAGTAAAGACAGTCGTAATGGGCTAGGCCTCATTGAAGAAGACGATATTATCGGACGTTCTGAAGTCATTATTTTTCCATTCGACGAAATCTCCTTGACCAGATAAAATACTTGCTGTATTTAACTGCACCTCAATGACTAAACCATTTAATCATTGTAGGCGCAGTTTTTTTTATTCAGATAAAGTGTATAAAATGACTCATACGCTTCTTTTATTACATATTCATATGTTTTGGAATCGTTAAAATGGATTCATTCAATTCTTCAAGTCGAGATTCGATTCGGTGTAATAAATAAAACGTCACTAAAATCGGGAAACCGACTTCTGGAATCCAGGATACCCATTGCTCCATTGCCCTTCCTCCTTTAACTTTGGTCCTCATCTTTACCAACATACCCATTATTCCAGGTAAATTCAAAAAGAGTGGTCATTCATAATGAAGACCACTCTTCTCTATTTTTAAACTAGCTCTATTTCTTCTACTTGATGATCGACGATACGTGCACTTGCAACTTCTGCATAACTACCGCCAGTTGATTCGAATACATCATAAGTGATGATCTCATCCATCGCCTGCTTGATCGCAACAGGATCTACAGGCTCACTAGGTTGATCAAGTGACACGGTGACAATTCTACCCTCAGTATTCTTGAATTTTAATTCGAGCTTTCTAGACATCTTGCTCCCCCCTTCCCATTTTTAAAAAATCACTAGGCTTGTGTAATCCCGTATGAATCATTTCGGATAATACGATCCAAAGGAAACTCTTGTAGACCCACCAACTGGGTTGTTACTGCTAATAGAGCATCCGAACTTGCTTCAGGCTTTACAGTGTTGAAATTTTTCTTTTTATGAATCGGATTACCATCTCCATCCACTCCTGTTTCGAAAACCAGTTGAAGTTGAGTGCTTAACTTTACTTCGTTCGCCATGTTCTCACCCCCTTTTCAATTTCATAATCGAAGAAAATAAAAAAAAGTGTGAAACGTTGAAACATTTCACACTTCTGATTCGTCAAAACTATAGGTGTTGCTTTTTATTTCGAGAATAATTAAAAACTAACAATTTTGATTAGTGTCGTGCATTATCAAAAACACAATAACCTATAAATGCTACTAACATTCCTAAAACCAGCACGCCAAATAATGTTTCAAACATACGGCACCTCCTAATTCATTGCTTTACTAATTTTAGTTTACCAAAATTTCTTCAAAAGATATATTGTTTCGAAAACATTTTTGAACTTCAATTCTTATTCGATTGAATATAGGTACAAATATCTACATATTCCAACAAAAAAATAAGAATATATAAGGATTTCTACATAATGCTCTAAAATAGTCATTTATTATTAAATTTATCATGATATATATGTTAAAATTTTCATACATAGATTGATAGATAATACAAACAAGGTGATCCATATGACATACTGTCCTCAATGTGGGGCGAAATCTCTAGAAAACGAAAAATACTGTGTGATTTGTGGTTCACAACTTCCAATGAACATTGAAGAACGAACCCAACACGAACATAAAGGCTTTAATAAATGGTGGCTAGCTCCCCTATTATCAGTAGTCCTAGTATTGCTATTAGGGATTGGTCTGCACTTTTATCTTGAATATACTAAAGACCAAGCTAGGGCAGCATATGAAGAAGGTACTGAATATGCACTCGATGGACAATTTAGCCAAGCCAAAGAACAGTTTGAGCTGGCTTTGCAGTACCATCCAAATAACAATGCTGCTGAACAAGGGTCCAAATTCATGAGTGTAGCAATTGAAGTACATGAACAGATACAATCGATCGATTCATTAGTTGAAGAGGAAGCTTACCAGCAGGCACTTAACTTAACAAAAGAAGCTGAAGAAAGGTTAAGCCCATACAATGGTGAAGTCATCAATTACTTATTATCTGAAATTGTAAAAAAACGAGAGCAAGTCAAAACCCTTCAGATTGAAAGCCGTTTAGCTCAGGGACCTTCAATTGATGAATTAAAAATGCTTCTATGGCAAGTCGAATCAATCGAAACCGATAAAGCTACTGAACTCGCTTCTACTATGAAAGAACGTATTGTGAACTATACTTTCACTAATGCAAGTGAGAGCTTACAGGAGAACCAATTTACAGAAGCATTAGCCATTGTCGATGATGGCTTAAGGTATGTTCCTGAAAATGAAAGGCTTAGTAGTTTAAAAAGTACGATAGAATCACAAAAATTAGCTTTCGAAAATAATCAACGGCAACGTACAGAACAAGCACTTTCTCAATTTGAACTAGAACAAGAGCAAAACGCAAATGATGCGATAGAATTGGTCAACATAGAAGTTGATCCTGATGAATTTGGAGATGTAGTTGTTAAAGGTAAAGTAAAAAGTATCGCGACGGTGCCTATCTATTCCGTCTCAGTCGAATATAACTTACTCAATGAGGATGATGAAGTTGTCCTTGAAAACCAAACAATTGTAGTCCCTGAAGATTTATTTCCAGAAGAAACAGGAACCTTTGAGTATACTCATTACGATGTTACTGAAGAAGTTACCGTTGAAATCAATAAAATTTCTTGGTTCTTAGAAAACCAGTAGAGGTGAACAACATGAACCGCAAAAAAAGAATGATACTGCCGCTCACTATTTCAGCACTGATAATATTATTATCCATTTCAGGACTTTTTTATTTCTATAATGATTCGCGTGAAGAGGCCATCGGAAGTGATCAATCGATTGTGGAAGTCGTTCAGGATGACCAAGTCGATAATCAGCAAGATTTCCAGTCAATCATTCATGAGTCACAGAAATACGTAGTGCAAATCGAATCCCATGGCTCTTTCGGTAAAAATGAAGGATCGGGCTTCATCTATAATGAAAAAGGAGATATCATCACTAATGCTCATGTAGTTAAAGATGCTGATGAAATTTTCGTTAAGACTTCAGAGGCACAGACATATCCTGCTGCAGTAATTGGAATTGGAAATCAAGAGGATGTGGCAGTAATAAGGGTGCCGCAGTTAGCTAATAAAAACCCCATGGAAATGGATGATACTTTTGAGCCCAATATTGGCGATGAAATCATTGCCATCGGTAGTCCACATGGTTTTCAAAACACTGTTACTAGAGGGATTATTTCAGGAAAAAATAGAAGCTTTACGGTAGATAATTATGAATACAATAACTTATATCAAATATCCGCTAATATCTCGCAAGGAAATAGTGGTGGGCCACTTATTCATAGAGATACCGGCCAAGTTATAGCCATTAACTCAGCTGCCACTACTGAGGGGACAATAGGTTTCAGCCTTCCCATTCCTCAAATTTACGAACAGGTTCATATGTGGTCTGAGAAAGCAGATAATGAAGACGAATTAGATTATAATGGGGACCCTACAGTAGACCAAGATATCAGTCCTGAAAAATTAGAAGAAGACGCTTCATATATCATCAACTATTTTTACGAAACATTGAACCTTAGAGATTACTTTACTGCTTATTCATTGCTTGGAAGTGAGGAACAAACAAAGAATTCCTACGAACAATTTAGAGAAGTAGTTGTAAATTCAATTGATATCAATGTTTCCGAAAGAGAGATTGAGATTATTGAAAACGATCGTGCTAAAGTAATTGTTTATTCAGATCATGAAATCAGAAAAAATACTGAATCATATGAAACTCACCACTACAAGACTGATTATGTGATTGGATACGAGAATGATCAACTGAAAATACTCTCTCTAGATAGAGAACTCTTGTCCAAAACTGAACATCAGACAGATGAAGAAGAAGAATAAATTGAGGAACAGGGATGCACCTTTGCATGCCTGTTTTTTTGCCGATAAATCGAACCCTCTTTTTCATTAAATTGGACACTTAGGATAATCACCTATTTTTTTACGCATATATAGGTGACTATCCTTACCCAGTTATATCCCTATGCATAGATATAAAAATAAAAGGGGTAATGGAGGTGTTAAGTTATGTACGGCTGTGATAATAAAGGTTACGGTAACAGTTTCGTATTAATTGTTGTTCTTTTCATTTTACTGGTGATTGTAGGTGCAGCAATATATTGTTAAAACTGTTCGGAACTCGTATATAGAAATAAAAAGACAGTGCTTACTTAAGCACTGTCTTTTTATGTTAGCTATTATATAAGAACAATAATTTCTTGACCTGGTTGTCGGGAATCGCTTTGCTAAAATAAAAGCCTTGCATTTCATCACAATTTTCTGCTGTAATAAAATTCACGTCTTCCTCTTTTTCAACACCTTCAGCAATAACTCTCAGGTTAAGTGCGTGTGATAAGTGGATGATCGTCTTTACGATCGCTTTGTTTTGTTCTGATTGATTCATGATGAACAAACGATCAATTTTAATTTTACTCAGAGGAAACTGACTCAAATATTTCAATGAAGAATAGCCTGTACCAAAATCATCTAATGCAACTTTAACACCTAAACTTTGGAAGCCTTTTAAAGTTTCAATGATGAATTTTTCATTAGTCATCGCCATACTTTCAGTAATTTCTAATTCTAGATATTCCGGGTCAAGCTGTGTTTCCTCTAATACCAACTTAATTTTTTCAACTAAATCTTTCTGCAGAAACTGTTTAGCAGAGAGGTTTACACTAACTTTAACTTTTGGAAGCCCTTCTTTTTGCCAAGCTTTATTTTGCCTACAAGCTTCACGGATTACCCAGTCTCCAATTTGCACAATTAAACCAGTTTTCTCAGCTAACGGAATGAATTCTGAAGGAGAAATGAAACCTTTTTCTAAATGATTCCACCGACATAACGCTTCTAATCCGATTACTTGATTTGTCTTGATATCAATTTGAGGTTGATAATATAATTCAAAATCATTATCCTGAATAGCTTTATGTAGTTCAGTCTCTAACGTTAGACGCTCTTTAAATCCCTCGGTTAAAGAGCTCTCGAAAATCTGAAAATCGTTTCGATTATGTTCCTTAATCACATACATCGCTGAATCAGCCTGTTTAATAAGTTCGTGAGCTCCTTGTGCTAAATCGGGATAAATACTTATTCCCACGCTGACCGATGTATAAATTTCATAGCCGTCTACATCAAGCGGTTGCTTGAACAGATCAATAACTTGTTTTGCAAATTTTTTAGCTTCATCATCGGTACTTATGTTTCTTTGAAGAATGAGAAATTCATCACTTGTCATCCTTGCAAGGAAAACGTCTTCTTCCAAAAACTTTTTTAACCGATCTGCACAAGATTTCAGTAACTTGTCACCGAATTGGTAGCCTAACGTGTCATTTATATGTTTGAAATAATCCAAATCAACGAAGTGCACTGCAAGTTTTCGATTATCTTTGTTCATGGAGTGGATTTCGTCTTGAAGAACCTTCTGAAAATAATTTCGATTAGGTAAATCTGTCAATTCATCATAATAAGCCATGAATTCAATTTGCTTCTCATTCTCTACTCTCTCGGTTACATTTCTAACAATAGCCATGCGTAGGTTTTGATCATTTTGATGAAACTCTTCAGGTAATATTTCCACATAAATCACTGTACCATCAATCTTAAGCCCTCTTAATGGGTAAGGTGATTCATGACTTATCTTAATATTATAAGCTAACTTTTCTTGATCCTCATGATGCACCAATTCGAAAATACTATTACCGATCAAGTCAAACCGATCATATCCTAGCATACTTGCAAAAGCATGATCGCAATCAATGATTTTTCCTTTGTCATGAAGAATGATGCCCTCGTAAGGTCCATTGACCATCTGGTTTAAAGAATAAGCCATAGATTCTTTGGAGGCTTTCAATCCACCTTCACGCAACATCACACATACATGGTCATCAATCTGTATACTCCTCATCAGAACAAGTTTTTCTGGTTTTTTGTTCGTCCGAATCATTATTTCTTTGTTATTAGGCTTCATTAACACTTCAAAATCAAGATAATCATCAATATTAATTTCTGGCTCTAAGTCAAAATTCAATAGCGTAGCTGCTGAACGGTTGGCCGCTGCGATCTTTCCAGCTTTATCCACAAATATAATGGCATCTGAAGAATTTTGTAATAACCAATCATGAATCGGTAAATCTAAGTCATTCTTGACCTTCAACACTACAATTCCCCCTAAGTTATAGAACTATCCGATATTGATTTTCTCTTTAGGATATCGAAAATTGCTCTTGGCCCTTTTCGATTGAAAAGAAAATAAAAACGTTAATAGTCCTATTCGACCAATGAACATTAAAGCAATCAATAAAATTTTACTGAAATTAGTTAAGTCTGGGGTAATCCCCATTGATAACCCTGTAGTTCCGAATGCAGAACTTACCTCAAATATGATTGAAGTCAGTGAAAAAGGTTCTATAGCTGTAATTACAATTAGAACCGTTAAAAACATAATTAAGGCTAACAACGTAACCACAACTGCTTTAAACAAATCTTCCTCTTCAATCTCTCTTCCGAATAATTTCACACGATTCTGACCTCTTGCGAAAGTCAAAATGAAAATAATTACTAATGCGAATGTGGTGGTTCGAATACCTCCACCGACACTGCTAGGTGAAGCGCCAATGAACATCATAGAAGATAAAAATAGTTGGGTTTGTTCAGTTAATAGATTTACATCCATTGTTGAAAGGCCAGCGCTTCGGGCTGTGGTGGATTGGAATAAACTTAAAAATAAAATTTCATGCCACGTTTTGCCCTCAAAAAAATGATTGAACTCGAGAATAATTACAACTGCGATTGAGAAAAGCAATAAAACAAAATACGTCATAGTTGTCACTTTCGTGAACAAAGAAAAACGTTTCAGATTTCTCTCCTCATAAGAAGTTTGGAGATATTCTTTCACCTCTATTAAAACAGGAAACCCGATTGCCCCAGATATGATTAACAGAATATGTATGAACTGGATGAAATAATCACTCTGGAAAGGTTGTAAGGACGCACCAGTAATATCAAAACCACCGTTAGTAGTCGCACTAATCGCTGAGAAAAAACCATGATAATAGGCTTGAGAAATAGAATCATAATAATTTAAATAATAAGTTCCTAAAATGACAAACCCAATGAATTCGATAGCTAAGATTAGATACAACATTTCTTTGACCAGGCGTACGATGCCTGCGATTGATTTAGTGTTTTGGTCCGTCATGATCAAACGGCGCTCTTTAAAACCGATTTTTCTGCCTAATACGATCCATATAAGGGTTCCTAAGGCCATGACACCCAACCCCCCGATTTGAAGCGCAAGAGCAATCATGAAAACTCCGAACACACTAAAGGTATCTGCAGTTGTTACTACTGTTAACCCAGTTACACTTACTGCGCTGACCGCTGTAAAAAAAACATCCATGAACGTCAATGTAACCCCATCTTTATGCGAGATAGGTAAAGCCAACAGCCCCGTTGCGATCGTAACTGCAGTTAAGTAATAAAAAGCAATCAATTGAAAAGGAGTCAATTTTTCAAATACATTTTTCAATTTAAATCCATACATAATACTTCTCCTTTTCCACGAAGATTCCTGCATCTTCTACCTTGATTTCGACATTTTAACCAATATTTTTAGCTTTTTAACAAAGTTTAGAAAAAGCTTTCCTGATTTTTTGATTTGAACTTATTTAAAAGTGATTCACCTTGGTATCCAGCTTCAATCAACTCCTGAAGCATTTTCTCTACTTGTTCACGTTCCCTATTTACCATATTACCCATCAAGATCACATTCATATGCTCTTCTATTTCATTGACATCACGGACCATTGCTACGATAGTCGCCTTAGGATTCGTCTGTTTAGTGATGCGCACTTGAACTACTATTTCTTGGTTTTTTGATTTTTTTTCTTTAAAGAATTCCATATTCTTCTTTGGGATGTAACATTCAATCAACCATCGTTTTGAATCTACTTCTCGGTCAATGATTAAACCGTCAAACAAATCAATTTCTTTAGATTGTAATTCATCACCGTATTTTTCCAGAACTTCAAGAGAAATTAGTTTAAACGTTTTCATCGAACCTTCCTTTCATTAAGTAGTTATATTATATAGGAAATGATGAAAAGACAAAAGAAACAATAAAACATTTCCAGTAATAATCACTTGACTCTCTTTAACCATAATAGCATTAATACATTTTCTGCAATCCACAAAATGTTTTAAAAATTAATCAGAGTGGTAAATACCAAGTAATCAAACTTTGAAAGGAGTTGATTAAAATGAGCGACGATTTTAAAAGAAAAGATGTTGAAGTACAACATCACGAAAAGAAGACTGATAATAGTAGAGTCGGAGCAACAGCAATCAAATGGATCGCTATACTAATCATCGTATTTGCTATCATGTGGTTTATCATCTCTTATATATTCCCGATGTTTGGTGGAGGATCAGGTAATAATGCACTAAGCACATTAGATGTAGTAACGAACTCGATACAAGGTTTCTTATAGAGGAACTGACAGTTAATAAACTCATAGGTTAGAAGCATGGTTTGTAAAATATTTAAAAACGAAGGCCCTATTAATAAGGGGCCTTCGTTTCTGTGTCAGAGAATAATAATTTGAAGAAAATCAATCCTATTAAAATAAATAAGCTGCATATTAAAAAAACATTACTGTATACTGAACTACTTCCTGACAATGCTAAAATGTTCCAAGCTTCATCTGGGCGAAAGACATCAAGTATTTTTCCGATTATAGCCCCACTTAGGGCACCTGAAACAAAGTTCAATAAGTTAAAAACGCCCATACCTACACCAGTTTCATTATTTTTTAAAATGTTGGCAAGTATGTCCGCTCCGGAAGCTTGAACGAGCGGAAAGCACATCATTGGAAAAACCAGCATAAAGCTGAATAGGACAGGATTTATTCCTACTGTTGATGAAACAATGAACAATCCGCTCATTAAAAGGAATAAGCTCATTGCAAAGATAACCCTGGATCCCTTTTGATCTACAAGGCTACCACCTTTACGACCTATAAGAGCGGCACTCATTGCCCCAGGAAACATAACTAAACCTATTTGTAGTGTTGACAACTCATACACATCTCTAAGTAAAATAGGGACGGTAAACATTAATCCGAATAAACAGGACACAGAAATGAACCCAGTAAGGATGGCCACTACATAGTTTCGGTTCTCAAAAAGATGTGGCGGAATGAATGGCTCTTTTGCTAATCTCATACGTATGTATGCAAATATTGCGAATAACAAACTTGCTATCAAAGAAAAGGGATTACTAAGTGTAATACCCATTAGAAGAGTAACGATTGTAGACGCAACTAATGATGCACCAAAATAATCCAGCTTCAGATTGCTTGTGTCTTCATCAGGAATATTTTTTCTTAACAGAGGCAAAGTTACAATGATTAAAGCTGAAGATAAAAATAAGTACTGCCAATCTAAGAGACCTGCTATAGTCCCCCCAAGTATGGGCCCGATTCCTGAGGCAAATGCCATTACTGATGAGATGATCCCTAATACCTTTCCTCTTTCTTTTGGAAAATAGCGGATCGGGGCTAAGAATGCAATGGCAGGTATCATCGATCCTCCGATTGCCTGGATAATTCGTGCCATTAAAACGAAACCGTAATTCGGAGCGATAAAACCGACAAGTGAACCTACTGTAAATACGGTGAGCCCAAAAGTAATCAATGTTTTGAAGGCAACAGTATCAGCAAGCTTTCCATAAATCAAAGCTCCGACTGAGTAGATCATTATATAACCAGTCATCACCCAACTAACTTGTGATGGCAATAAATCAAATGCAACAGCTATGTCTGGAATAGCTATATTAAACATCGTCCCATTCATGACTGAAAACATCAGCACAAAACAAAGTGAAAATAACAGTGCTTTGGGGTTTTTGATGTCTGGAGCTTTTTCTTGTTCTATAGTTGTGGACATTATCTTATCCCCCTTCCACCTATAACTACAATATCATATCTTTTTCCAAAAGAGCTTTCAATAAAAATGCATAAAATTGAACATGAAAAGACCCCTCACCTCTTCGTCATAGAGATAAGGGATCATTCGTATGCTCTTATTTTCTTCTTCATCTTTGAACACCCCTAGTGTTATTATTTAGCGGATAATTGTTGTTTAATTTGGGGTGAAACAGGTTGTCGCCAAGAGCTGAACAATTTAGTCCAAAAAGTTTTCACCTTTGAATTTCTCTTATTGAAAACAGATGCTTCTTGAACATACTTTTGGACCCTCTCATTTACATATGCTTCTCTTTCCATCATTGTTTGCATTTGTAGTTCCTCCTTTTTCTTACTGTCTTAATTCTATCCTGAGGGCAACTGTTTCAAAACGGCAGTCAGATTGATTTCATTTCATCCTTTAGACCGAAATCGCCCTCCGCCCCATCTTTTTATGGTAAAATTAATGAGTATTCAAATAATTGGAATATTTAGGAGGAATAAGACCTTGGAACAAAGTAGTCGATTAATAACTTTTGATTCAACAAAGAGTAAAAATCAAACAATGTTTATCGCTTTGATGATCATTACCATCCTTGGTGTAGTCGTTAATTATGCCTTAGGTCAACGATTGATCGTACTAGGAATCATTTTTATCGGTGGTACATCTTTAACTTTATTAGTAGGTTTATTAATGAAGTTAAATAAAGGTACAAGGTTCATCCCATACATAAGTATTTTTGGTTTAGCAAATATCATAGGTGCAATCATCTTATTTGTAAGTACATCAGGTCAGAATATCGCACTCATTTATTTTCTGTTGATTTGTGCTGCTCTATATTTATCTCGACCAGTACTTTTGTTCGGATTTGCATTAAGCTTGATTCTAATGATCGGTTTCATTATGGAATATGGTGAAGCGTTTCAATTAAGTTATGGCACATCTTTGCTTATACTAGTACTCACAGGCATCATCCTTTATTTGCAGCAAACTATATCTCAAAGAAGTAATGATCAACTTGAAGAGCTTCAGAAATTAAATGAACAAAACTTCCTCCATGAGCAAACTCAGAAACAAAAAATTGAAGAACAAGCAATTGTCATTCAAAGGAATATGAATTCTATTGAGACTCAATCAGACCAGCATGCACATTCGCTTGAAGAAATGAACCTAGCAATTGATGAAATCGCACATAGTACGGAGAGCCAAACATCGTCAGTAGCGTCAATACATCGCTCAATTTCCGAAACCTCGACGATGATTGAACAAATGGTAACAGATCTTCACGAAATTCAACGAGAAACAGAAGAAAC
The DNA here is from genome assembly GCF_002844535.1 of Halalkalibacillus sediminis. NCBI lineage: Bacteria > Bacillati > Bacillota > Bacilli > Caryophanales > Bacillaceae > Halalkalibacillus > Halalkalibacillus sediminis. Next base: position 269,065 of record NZ_PJNH01000001.1, on the reverse strand, counting down.
TAATAATCAAGCCGAATCAGGTAAAAAAGAGTCTTACCAACTAATTGAATTCATGAATAAATTCCAAACTGATCTAGAGAAATTAAACGAAACATTTGAAGTTCTTTCTGAAAGGGTTGATTCATCTGTTTCCTTCATCCAATCCATTCGTGACATCACTGAACAGACAGGACTACTAGCTTTAAATGCTTCCATAGAAGCTGCTCGTGCAGGGGAACATGGAAGAGGGTTCGCTGTAGTTGCAGAAGAAATAAGAAAACTTGCTGATCATACTGAAAAAACTGCAAAGAATATTTCTGAAGATCTACAAAGTATGAAAGAAACGAATGGACAAACTGATCGGGAAATGAGAGAAATCAATAAACAATTACATGTTAATATCGAATTAATTGAAAACAACGGAAAACTCTTTGAAATTTTTCAGTCCAGGTCAGATCAACTGCTCCAGTCTTTAAACGGAATCAATAACCATGCACAAAAAGTGAATGAAAGTACTAACGAAATTGAAGATTCAACGAACGATTTTTCAGCAACTCTTGAACAATCCAATGCTTCTATAGAAGAGGTATCAGCTACGATCCAAAACCAAACCCTTCAAAACAAAGAATTACATGAAGCTATTCAAAGATCCACCGACGCTTTGAATGAATTGGTAAACGCAAAAAATAAAGAGGAGAGAATTCATCATGAACGAAACCATTCAACAAATCCAAAATCACCGTTCAATTAGAAAGTTTAAAAATGAAGAAATCACTCAGAAGCAAATTGATGAAATTATCCAATCTGCCCAATCTGCATCAACTTCAAGCTATTATCAAGCTTACTCCATTATAGGTATCACTGACCCTGAACTAAAAAAGGCATTACGTGATGTAAGTGGTCAACAATATGTTGAAAATAATGGACATCTATTTGTATTTTGTGCGGATCTGAATCGTATTTATAATTCTCAACCGAAAGAAATACAAGAAGAGATGGTAGTCAATCTTGAAAACACTGAATTTTTTATGATGTCTACTGTTGATGCTAGTTTAGCAGCACAAAACGCGGCATTGGCATCTGAAGCAATGGGATTAGGTATATGTTATCTAGGAAGCCTTAGAAACAATATAAATAAGGTGAATGAATTATTAGATCTTCCAAAGTATGTAATCCCAATTTTCGGTATGGCTATCGGAGTTCCGGATGAATCACCCGAGAAAAAACCTCGTTTGCCAATCGACACCATTTACCACGAAAACAAATATCAATTGAACCAACCGGGAATTGAGAAATTTGACCAAACAACTGTTGAATATTATCAGTCTAGATCAACTAATCAAAAGGTAGAACGCTGGAGTGAACAAGTCGGTAAAAAGTTGCGAAAACCTATGCGTATGGATGTTACCGATTTTGTTAAAAGTAAAAACTTGAATGTAAGATAAAAAAAGCAGCCATTTTTGGCTGCTTTTTCGTGGTACTTTAAGAATGTTTAACTTTGTTAAAGGATTAAAGTATGTGAAAAACAAAGGCTTTCGCCATTAGGACTTGGCGATAAGCCAAGTTTTTCTCATAATTCATTAATTATCCTCGTTATTGTTGTTTCTTTTATTCTCCTTTTTTTCTTCACGCCGTTGCTTCTTAGCTAAGCGACGTCTTCTTATCCGCTCTTTAATCCCTTTAGAGTCCAAAACGATGGTTTTAGATCTATATTGATCATCTGCCTTGATATCACCTGTGGATGCTCTTAAGAATGACCAAGCGAGTAGGAACATGATGAAGATCAGAGGAAATCCACCCACAATACTTGCTGTTTGTAAGGTTCCTAAACCACCTAGGAACATTAATGTCAATGGCATCAAACATAGAGTGAATGCCCAAAACAAGCGATTCCACCTCAACGGTTCATCATCTTCTAGATGCTTTTGGGTTACAGACGCTAGTATATAGGAGCTCGAATCGAACGTGGTTGCTAAGAAAATGATTGCTAAAATAACAAAGATCGTAACCATGAGTTTTGCTAACGGTAACTGATTGATAATGGAAATGATTGCTGCTGGTGCACCTTGTTCATCTAGCACTGCTAATACATCAAAAGCTCCACTTACCTGTAGATATAACCCAAAGTTCCCCATGATTCCAAAGAATAATAAACATCCTAACGAACCATAGATCATTGTACCAAATACAACATTTCTTACTGTACGACCTCTTGAAATTCGTGCAATGAAAAGTCCTACGAATGGAGCATAGACTAACCACCAAGCCCAGTAAAAGACTGTCCAAGACTCCGGGAATCTAGTCTCATCAAAACCTTCAAGATTTGCAAAAGGTTCCGTCCAAGTACTCATATGAAAGAAGTTATCTAAGATTAAACCAATACTATTAGTAGTTGTTTCAGCTATAAATAGTGTCGGCCCCATCACAAAAATGAAAATCAATAAGAAAATAGCTAACCCCAAATTGATGTCACTTAATCTTTTAATTCCTTCCTTCAGACCAATATATGAGCTTATAGCGAAAATCACAGTTACGACTAATAAAATGATCGTTCTCATAAGCATATTGTCTTCTAGTCCAGTCAATGAAGAAATACCACTTGCGATCAACGGTGTACCAAGCGCTAAGGTTGTCCCAGCCCCACCTAATAGTCCGAATATGAACAGCACATCGACAACTCTACCTATAAAAGTATCCGACCACCTGCCGAATAGAGGTCGCAATGTTTCACTAACTTTTATTACAGGTGTTTTGCGCACGTAAAAGAAATAAGCCATCGGAATAGCTGGCAAACAATATATTGCCCATGCAATAGGACCCCAGTGGAAAATACCATAAGTAGAAGCCCATTGGATGGTTTCAAGCTGCTGTGAAGATGGATCGATCCCGAACGGTGGCCCTTGATAGTAGTAGGCCCATTCGATCGTACCCCAATATAATATACTGGAACCAATTCCAGCACTGAAAAGCATACCTGCCCAAGAAGCAGTCCCGAACTCTGGTTTTTCTCCCTCATCACCAAGTTTTACATGCCCATTTTGACTGAAAGCGATGAATATCAAAAAGAAGAATACACCGAGCCCCATAATTAAATACAGAAATCCGAAATTCCCTGAAACGAAAGTATTCAAATCACTAACTATTTCAGAACCAGCTTCGGGAAAAACGACAAGTGGAATGACTACAGCCAATAATAAGACAAATGAAGCAATAAATGTTGGCCAATCAATAAGATTTTTTCCGTTCACTAATTAATCTCTCCTTTTGTTTATGTTTTATATAACTATAATGACGTTTAAGGAACAATTTTATTATAGCTATCCGACAAAATTTAACAAGCACAATATTCTGAAAAATATAAAACTCAGGAAGGTTCTACCCTACCTGAGTTAGTATTTGCTTATTGAGGCTTTAATATTAAGCGATATCCTTCATAATCATCTAATTTTGTCTCGTGGTATGTTCCTGAAACCCAGCCTTCAATCTGATCATCATACCAATCACTTCGATAATGGCCTGCTTGTCCTGGTCCGACAATGTGATCTGCATTAGTTAAATCAGATAAGTCTACTACAAACCTCCAACTGGCTCCATGATTCACCACCCCATCATCACCATGTGATGCTGCCATTACTGTCACACTACTTCCACCAACAGGTACAGGGTCTTTTTTGTTGAAAAATCTATCCAATATTGAAATGCCTGATAATGGGTGTTCAAAGTAGACTTGATGAAAATCTCCCCAAGTCCAACCTGATACTTCTTCTCCGTAAGAAGCAGTCAGTTCCTCTATTGTTTCAGTAAATGACTCTTGAATGAGACTTTCCAACCCTCCCTGTTTGTCAATCCAAATAGAACTTTCGCCGGCGTATGCTTTATTTACTAATACATCTGCATTTTGGCTGCTGCCCTTGAACATTTCCAGTACATCTTCTGGAATTTCGTCTTTATATAATTCATCTTCAATTTTAGCAAATAAACGATTGAAAATAAGTGGGGCGCCTTGATTCTCCTCATCCACATAATCCCAATTACTCAAAAGTTCAAGTGCTTCTTTTTCTTTATCATCCCAATCTTGTGAATCCAATATATCTAGAAAGATTGGAGTAAACTCCCGAGCCCTTAAGTTCATTTTGTCCATTTGTAAGTCTTTCATATCTTCAATCGTCAGATTATCTGACTCCTCCAGAACTTCGTGAATTCTTGTATAGCGATATGGTTGAGCCCACACGTGACTTATATGGTAAGGGTAAACATCTGAAATAATTTTGTTATTTGCAGTACCAACAAAGCCTTTTTCAGGATTCACAACTTTAGGTAGCTCATCAAAAGGTATATATTCTTCTAACATATAATCTGAATCCCATCCTGGCATCGGCAATAGTGCATCTTCTGGATTTTCGTAAATAGGAATCTTTCCATTTGCTTTATATGCGATCGTCCCATCTTGAGAGGCGAAGACAAAATTTTGAGCTGGTGTATGAAAATCTTCCAATGCTGTCTCGAATTCTTCCCAATCAGATGCGCGATTCATTTGCAGTACAGCAGATAGTTCCGGTGAAGCATCTAATGCTGTCCATCTTAATGATAAAGCTGTATTAGCCTCAGGTGAATCAATGCCATTTGCAAACTCTGAGATAATAGGCCCATGAACAGTTTCTAAAACCTCATAGGAAATAGATTCTTCCCCGTCTATATCAATAGTCTCTTCGATTACATCCGCTTCCACCCATTCATCATCAAACATAAATTCGTGAGAGTTCTCTTCGTTTCTTCTCTCTACATAAAGTTGCTGAACATCTGGACCTACATTAGTCACACCCCATGCTATATCTTCATTATGGCCAAGTATTATCCCGGGGATGCCTGCGAAGATTACACCTGAAACATCATAGCTAGGTGACTGTAAATGCATCTGGTACCAAATGGATGGAGTAGCTAACCCTAAATGAGGATCATCCGCTAATAGCGGAGCCCCTGAATCCGTCTTATTTCCACTAACTACCCAATTGTTACTACCGTTGAAGTGATGAGGTTGTTCTGCTTTTGTCATACTAGTAGTTATATCCACATATTCTTCATCCGATATATTCGTCAAAGCTTCAGAAGGGTAAGTTGGAAATAACTCAAAAGCTTCCTCTTCTTCAAATTGATTGACCAAATAATAATTAAATGCCTGTCTCTCCCAATGGCCTCCTAAATCAAAAGCCATATATTTTCCGATAGTCAAGGAGTCTACCGGAGTCCACTCTTCCATTTCATCAAGCCCCATCAAAAAGAATTCTCCTGGGTAAGCATCTTCCTTTTCGGCTTCCTTTATAAAAGCATTTACCCCTGCAGCATATGCTTCAAGAGCAGCCATCGATTCTTCGTCATATAACTCAGCAGACTTTTCAGCAGCTCGTCTAAGGCCCAATGTCCTAAAATATTTATCGGAGTTCAAAGCTGCTTCCCCCGCAACCTCACTTAAACGTCCAGATGCCTGTCTACGTGCCATTTCCATTTGAAACAAACGATCTTGTGCAGTTACAAATCCTTGTGCAAAGAATAAGTCTTCATCACTCTCAGCACTGATATGTGGTACACCACTATCGTCCCGAATAACCTCTATTGTATTTTCTATACCATCTATCGTAATTTCCCCTTCGATCATGGCCTTTGAACGGTCTATGTAACTATTCGCATATATCAACGCTCCAGCAATAACAATTAATAGAATTGCTAGTATGATTAAAAGCCACTTTAGCCAACCATTGATTTTCTTTTGTTTTTGTTTATCTACCTTTTGCATCGAATTTCCCCCTTTTACTAATAATAGTATAATTTTTCAAAATGTTTAACATTTTTTTGTACTTTTGCACTTTTTATTTACTAGTCTTATCAAAAGGACTATACTTGCATTGCTAGATATATAATTAAAATCCAATTGAAATAGAGGTTCTACAATGAGTGAGAAGAAAAAAGCCTTGATTGCTGGTGTTGTTATTATGGCTGTCTTATTAATCGGTATTTTTTATTTGTCTTATCTGGGATTACGTGAAGATCCAGATCAAGTAGATGAGTTAAAAGAAAACGCTGACGAGTATTTAGATGATAAATATAATGAAAACATTGAGATAGTAGATACTCTCAATGATAATACTGGTGTCTTCGGAGTCTTCAGATATGCTGCAATTGCTGAAGAAGAGGATGGATTCAGATTTCTAATTTACCGACACAATAAAACAAAAAATTATCAAGATAGCTACGTTGCTGAAAAGTGGGGTAATGAATTAGAAGATTTCTTGGAACCAAAGATAGAAGAGCTATACGGGGAAGACACTCTTAAAGAACTATGGTTAACTTACCCGAAAGATATCGGCTACCAACTCCAAATTGATCATACGGATGTTCCTACGGTAAAAGGACAAGATGCAAAACCAATCATAAGAGTCACATTGAACCGAGGGGAAATTGACGAAGATGAACAATTGTTGGATGAGTTGATTACCTCAATGGAAAATGAATTAGAAGTACCCGGAGGGCATATTTCCATCAATTATTCTGATTCAGCCTTAATTTTCAAAGATGAAAGTCTAAAGAAAGATTTTTAAATTTTTTTCTCGAAATTTTGATAATCTCAAAATAGTAGCCTCGGGTGATTACACCCGAGGCTTTTTTTATATATCAAACTTATTCATTTCTTTTTGTAAATTGGATGAAACATTTTCTAAATCCTCTGCAAGCTGATTCAGTTGCTCCATAGAGGCGCTCATTTCTTCAATGGACGCAGATACCTCTTCTGTTCCTGCTGCAGTTTCTTCAGTTACAGTACTTATTTCCCCCATTCTTTCTACTAAATCATCTTTTTGAGAGACCATTGTTTGTAGTGTTCCTATAATATCTCTAACTACATCACTATTTTCCTTAACCGTGTTGAAGGTTTGTTGGAAAGCGTCTTGTGTGTGATCTACAACGGTAGATTGTTCCTCGATCACACTGCCGGTTTCACCAATCAAATGAACTATTGTATTCGTTTGCTCTTGCATACTATCAACCATACCAGATACGCTCTCAAGGGAATTCTCAGTCTGTTCTGCAAGTTTCCTCACTTCTTCAGCCACGACAGCGAAACCTTTACCAGATTCGCCTGCTCTTGCCGCTTCAATCGCTGCGTTCAAAGCTAATAGATTCGTTTGGCCGGCGATATCAGAGATAGTGGATACTACAGCATTGATACTCTCTGATCTTTCCTGTAATTTTTCAATTGCACCTTTCATATCTGTTGCCATTTCATTTGTCGAAGATGCGTGTTCACGTAATTTTTCAACAGCTTGAATCGAACTTTCTGACTGTGCCAATAACTGATCTGAACTGCTTTGAATTCTTTCACTTTGAGCAACCACACTGTTGATTTGCTCTGAGAGAAGATTTACGGAACGATTGTTATTATCGACAAGTTCTGCCTGTTTAGTTGCACCTGAAGCAATCTGTTGAACCGTATTAGATACCTCTTGCGATGCCGCACTGTTCTCTTCAGCATTGGCCACCACATTTTGCGCTGAATCACTGACATGGTGTGTAGTATTTTGTACATTATTCAATAGTTCTCTGACATTCAAAAGCATACTTGTAAAATTATTAGATAATGAACCGATTTCATCATCACGATCTATCCCAGGATCCACTGTTAAATCCCCGTCTCCAGCCTTTTGCATGCTATCTTGTAAGGATTTGATCGGTTTCGTAATGCCCCTTGTAAAAAAGAAAGCAATAATAACAGCTAAGGTTATCACAATTCCGAGAACAATCAATACAGGTAAAATAATTGCATTTCCTTGACTGCGCAATTCATCCATCTGAACTGTCCCGAGTATTTTCCATCCAGATTCTTCATTCGTAACGAACGAAATTAATCTGTTCTCACCTTCTACGTTATATTGTTTTGTTCCGGAATTTTGACTCATTAAATTCGAATAGTAAGTTCTATCCTGAGCGGATGTGAAAACCATCTCTTCATTCGGATGTTGCACATAGTTTCCTTCTGTACTAATTATCGAAATATAACCAGTTTCTCCAATATTGATTTCACTAGACAAATTCAATAAATCAGTAATGGAAAGGTCTATTGCAAATACACCATTCGGCTGACTTCCACCCATACTGACTTGAGCAGCTGTAACAATCATCTCTCCCGATGCAGCATCCTCATAAGGCTCAGTCCAAATAACTTCTCCTTCATTTTCTACAGCTTTTTCATACCAAACTCTTTCTCTTGGATCATAATCATCTGGTAAACTCGTTTGCGGATAAAGGATCATGTCTCCACTGATATCATTTCCGAAATATACATTCATGAAATAAGGGCTACTTAGCTGTAGCTCCCGAAAACGATTAAAAATATCATTCCTCATCATGTCGCTTGAGCGTAAAATGTTATCCTGGGAAAATCGTTCGACGTTATGTTCGACATTATTAAATAATGATTGGAAAGAACCCTCGAGTGCAGTGACTTGACTTGAAACGTTCTCCTCACTATTATCAATTGAATTTTCCATACTTATGTAATAACTCGTACCTGCTATCGCTGCTCCAGTTAATAAAATTAACAAGATAAACGGTATCAGGATCTGTCTTTGAAGGCTGCCCTTAAAAAGCTTTCTTACTATTTTCACCTCTACATCCCCTCATTTTCAGTCTATTAAATATATTCTATTAATATATCGGCCAACGCGCTATAATATTTAGAAAAAGATTAGGTCTAAATTCTTATTTTTATTACCAAAACTTTTGACCCTTTTTATTTATTAGTATAAAATATTCAGTAATAAGATGAATGAGGGTTGCCATAATGAGAAATATTACTTTTATCACCCTGGTATTCTGCGGAGCATTTATATCTTTCGCTTTGATTATAACTTTTTATCCTAACTTAGAAGCAGATAGAGCTCTAACCTATAGTGAGTTGGAGCAATTGCATCTAAAAGACTATGAAAGAAACGAAACCTATGTGACATCCAATCAAAAGGCGATTCGTGAGTTCGCTCGAATGATCTTCGATTCAGAATTGAATCAGACTGAACAGGAAATTGAAGAAAATCTTTACTCTTTTGAAATTAAAGATAAACAAAACCAGACTGTTGCAGAAATCGATGTTGGTCAGAATCAAATCACCAGAATAAATGATCGTGCTTACACGATAACCAATTCTTTCGAGGATAATTTATCCTTGTTTATGAGTCATTATATTAGATAATCAAAAAGCGAACCCTTAATTATAAGGGTTCGCTTTTTGATTAATTGTATTTTGGATATCTGCTTCGATTTTCTCTGGGGTGGATTGAGGTGCATATCGTCTAAGAACATTTCCACCCCTATCAATCAAGAACTTTGTAAAGTTCCACTTTATCTCTCCACCTAGAAATCCTTTTTTAACCTGTGTCAAATGCTTAAATAAAGGTTCTTGATTATCACCTTTAACGTCCACTTTATGATACATCGGAAAATCTACACCATAATTCGTTTGGCAATACTCCATAATTTCTTCCTGATCATCATACTCCTGTTTCATGAATTGATCACATGGGAAGCCTAGTACATAAAAACCTTGATCTCTATATTCATCATATAATTTTTGTAATCCCTCAAACTGTGGAGTAAAGCCACATTTACTTGCTGTATTAACGATAAGCAAAACTTTTCCATCATAAACTTGAAGAGATTCATACTCTCCATTACTCTTTTTAACCTCGAAATCATGAATTTTTTGCATCTGATAACCCCCTAGATGTCTTATAAAAATTAATCTGATTATTTATTTTTTAAAAAATCAAGAACCTTTTGATCAATATAATCTTTTCTTATATGGCGTTCTTCGAAATTTTCAGTATGGACGAAAGATTCAAAAGACTGTTCAAACTCATTTGTTGAGAGGATCTGGTCACCTTCTGAGTAGCCAAGTCGGGTTAAGTGATGGATGATGATTTCTCTTACATCATCTGAAATATAAATTTGGTCATTCTCATCTACTTCACCGAAGTATAAGTCTCTCAGATGATACAAACGGATGAGTTCTTGAATGGGATCTGAATGGTCATCAACCCTTAAGTCGATGTAACGATCGTTATATCCGCCGTAGCCACCTTTTTCCTTAACGACATACAACGCTGCCGATTGTCTACCTCTTTTATCGCCACCAGCATTCTGAGCTGCATCCAAAGCTTGTAATAAGCGTTCTGATAATGGGCCAGTTGATTTTTCAAAGGTGTTCTCCATTGCATCAACTGTTTCTCGATTAACAAGAATATTTCCCTGAGCAGCAAAGTTTGGACCGTTTTTGCCTCCAGCCCATTCATAACACAAATCCCCTGTATAGGTTGCACTGTTTCCTTTTCCATCTACAATTCCGATTTGTCGCCAACCTCTGTCTTCATCATGATCTGTCAATTGTTTTAAAACTTCTTCAGGGCTCATTCCCGACTCTAATAAATTTAAACCTTTTGGTCCGTAAGAGGTGTTTGCCAATGATTGCGTTGCTATTGCCCCAACACCAGCCTTAGCCCAGGGTACGACTGAACCTACTCCGATAAACTTTGATTGTACGGCTATACCGAGTTCTTCAGTTTCTGGGTCAAACCCTACTATTGAAAATGTTGCAATTATATCTTTTTGTTTCATCCAACTCCCCCTAATCCTAAATACTTTGGGAATATTATAGCACTCACTTTTTCTCACCTAAAGTATTATGTATGAAAAAACCCTCTTCTGCTGGGAAAGAGGGATCGCTTTTATGCTTCTCTAAAGATGATTTTCGGTCTTGTATTAATGATTAGTGCTAATAGTACGGCCGATAAGATAAATCCTGGTAGTAGATAACTTCCATTATAAATTAATGAATATAACCAAACAGGTTGGCCTTCTGGTGCTAGATGCCCCCAGAAAATAAGTCCAGCTATATAATGTGCTATGAATCTACCAAGTATCGCTATAAACACACCACCAACCATTAGAGTGGTTGCGCGCTTAAAGTGATCACTATTTATCGCACTCCATAACTGTTTATGAAAAATTCCTGCTAGACCTAAAATTGCAAAAGCAGCAAAATAATCAAGGAATGCTTGGAACCAATGCACAACATATCCTCCGAAAATAAGGTCTAATGTTCCCAGTATAAGTCCGGATACTAATCCTGCTTTTACTCCCCAACGAATCGCTACGATCAATACTGGAATCATAGCAAGTGAAATTGACCCACCTTGAGCCCATAGCTTGAATTGTAAGCCAGGAATAGTGTCTAATAAAAATGCTAACGATGCAAAGATGGCAATTTCAACCAACATCAATGTTCTCTTGTACATGAAAAATCCTCCCTTTTGTAATAAAAAAATGCACAAAAAAAGCAATGCCCGGGAGGCTTCATCATGGATCACCCAGCATTGCACCATCGATAAAGCCACATCCCTACGCTAGTACTAACTAACAGGTTCAAAGGGTTCAGAACCATTCGTTCAATCTCAGCCGATAAAAGGCTCCCCTTGTGGACTTTTTATTTAATTACATCCATTTGCTTTTTTTGCTAATTTTATTTTAACTAAGATTCTTGGATGTTTCAACTACTTCTACAGCAGTAGTTCATAAGCTACTTCTTCGAATTCATCAGCAGCAATAGTAATGACTTCTTTATCTACACATTTTCCACCCATTCTTTCATAAAAGTAGGTAGCAGAGTTATCCTTCAGAACCCATACAAGCATCGATCGAAACCCGTCTTCTTTTAAAAGGTTCATGAGTCGTTTCGTCAGAGCTTTACCAATGCCTTTCCCTTGATAATTTTCTAATATATATATCGCATACAATTCTCCATCAGCCTCGTATTTCCCTTCCCGCTCCTTTGCTCCACTGACAAATCCGACTATCTCATCATTCACATTGAGAGCTACATATAAATGGCTTTCGCCCGCTTCTAAAATATTTTTCCAGCGCTCTGTTCTCTCTCCTTGGTCCATAGATAACAAAAATTCTTGGGATACCAAGTCTTTGTAAGTTGATTGCCAACTTTTAATATGTACATAAGCTATCCCATATGCATCCGACTTGCTAGCTTTTCTTATTTTGAAATCGCCCATTTTCTCACCACCTACTTTGAAATTAAAAATGATTATACCAAAAAATGAGAAATTGTATATATTTGATGATTATTTTTCTTTGATTGTATACTTGAAGTAGAAATAGTGAACGGAGTAGGTGAATATATTGGGGATGAAGTCAAAGCTTTATAGGTTTCTACGCATTTGGAATGATGTGGATGCTGTAAAGAGAGGTCGTGTAGGAAAACGGATTGGAAGACGCGCAGCAGGGAAAGCTTCTGGAAAAATGTTAAGAAAGTTATTTAAATAAATTAAGAGGGCCGATCATAAAATCGGCCCCTTTATTTCATCACACTTATCAAAGTGTGTTTCTTTGGAAATTGATTATTAATAATAACCTCTTAGTTTTAAGTATGACTATCCTCTATCATTATCGAAGACTCGCCCAAAGACATTGTTTATTACTCGTCATACTTTACTTTTACTACCTCACCAGTCTTAGCATTAATCTCAACTTCTATTTCTTGCTCACCATTTTCAAGTTCCACTTCGTATATATTTGTTCCAAATTCTTGATCAAGATCAATTTCGTTGATTTTACCTGGAGCTACTGAAGCTGCGATGTTCAAAGCTTGCTCTCGACTTATTAATACGTTTTCTTCATTATATGAATTTGATGATTCCTTTTGTGTTTCTACTAAAGCTTCACTATCATTCAATGTCGCTTTGCTGCTTACACTTGTTTCACTGTTCACTTTAGCTACATTTTTGTTACTGTTTTTCCCGGCATCTCTTTCCGCTGAACTTTTATCTGATACAGGAGGCTTTTCAGTTGTCTTCATGTTTAGATCCGCGGAAGAATCCTGTTTTTGAACTTGCTCTTTATTGTCACTTTCAACTTTCAGCACTTTGCCAGTATATGCATCTACGTAAACTTTGAATTCTTCACCTTGCTTTTCAACTTCTACTTCAAAGTAGACTTGGTCCACGCTTTTTGAGTCTAATTCAATCTCTTCTATTTTCCCATCAATCTTACTTAATACAATATCCTGAAGTTCTTCACTGCCTATTAATTTATTTGTGTCTATTTTTACGTTAGTGTCCACTTCAGTTTCAATTCCTTTTTCACTGTGCTTGCTCATCGTGGCAGAATCACCTAAAGCTGATACGTTAAAGGCACCTCCGACTGCAACCGTGCTAGCTAGTGTCCCTGCGATTATTGTACGCTTCATGGTAATCATCCTCCTTGGATCTGTTAGATATTACTTTCTAACTTTAATATACACACCCAAGATGAGAATAAAAGGATAGGAAAATTAGAAAACGATTAGAATTTAATTGAATAGAAAAAAACTCGCAATAACTTGCGAGTTTAATCACTTTGAATAACTGATTGTATTTTACCGTTGATGGCATTGATTTGAATAACGTAGTTCTCGTCATCGTCATCTTCAAATTCCACTTCTAATTCCAATTCATAAAAGAGGTTACCGTCCACTTCTTTCAACTCGATGTCTTCCACCTCACCAGAAATTTCGTTAAGAGCAATTTCTATGGCTTCTTCTTCCGTAATAACAGTTGGTTTTTGGTTCTTCTCTTCATCGACTCGGCTTATAATTTCACCCTCAAGCGCATCAATTTGAAAAGTTGAGGTTTGTTTATCATTTTCTATGATGATTTCGTAAAAAGGCTTTTCCGATTCAATGAATTCAGAGTGAGATATTTCACCAGATACATTATTTAAAGCAATTTGTTCAGCTTCCTCAATAGGTAAGACTTCAACTATCTTTTCTTCTTCTATCTCTTCCTCTTCATTACTTTCCATGTCTTCTTCTTTTTCTTCACTTGGTGGATCATCATTTTGATCGGTTTCTGAGTCATTGTTTTTATCTGTTACTGAATCATCACTTTCCTCTGGGTTTTTATTGTCTTGATTTTCTTGTGATGGTTCTTCTGATGAATCAGAAACTTCGTTATCGCTCTCTTTCTGAAATTCTTCTAGCTGCTCCACATCAGATACTCTTCCTGATGACTGATCCACTTGGATACTATATATTCCGTTAGTGTGTTCGAGGGTTATGACATAATTACCTCTACTATTATCAATAGAAGTAACTGACCCGCCATATCGATCTTTAACAATTTCACTGGCTTCATCTGAGGAAATTTCGTCGGCAGAAGAACTTCCAAAAACAAATTGTTGGCCGATGAGGAATAATACTATGGTTAAAATCGATCCACCAACCATCCATATAATTCTTTCTTTATTCATGTGAATCGTCCTTTACTCTGTTTTACTACTTATTATAAAAGTAAAATATTAAAATTTAATGAGAATTAAATGAGTGGACGTTTAAAATAACTGTCGTTCCCTGACCTAGTTCGCTGGACAGTTCAATATCTACGTGAAGTGCCTCAGATAAATCTTTGGCAAGGGCAAGCCCTAAACCACTACCGCCTTCTTCGCGATTCCTTGCTTCATCTACTCGATAGAACCGATCGAAAACTTTTGGTAATGATTCATCCGGAATACCGATACCTTCGTCACGGATAACAATCTTGACTCCACTTAATCCATTCTCAATATTCACATAAATAGGTCGCTCACTATACTTTCTTGCATTATCAAAGAAAATGTATAAGAGTTGCTTGATTTTTTGTTTGTCTGAAAAGATAGTCGCCTCAGTTTTTTCACTAAGTCGAATTTCTCTATTATAAGATCTCTCAATATTTGATTTAACTTCTTCTATCACTTCATTTATTGAAAACGACACCAAATCCAACTTCCAGTCCTTTTCTCGTCGAGCCAACAATAATAATTGCTCAGTAAGGTCTTTCATACGAAGAGCCTCTGAATGAATGGCCTCAATGGCTTCCCCAACCACTTCCGGGCGCTCCATCCCTCTTCTCTTCACTAAATTTGCATAACTTTCAATCACTGTGATCGGAGTTCTAAGTTCATGGGAAGCATTAGAAACAAAGGCTTCTTGCTTCTCATAATTATCTTTTAAAAGATCCATCATCTCATTGAAAGTTTTACTCATCGTAGATAACTCGTCATTGGATTGATGTTCTAGTTCTATATGTTTGAAAGTGTTACTTTCACGAATGTCCCTCATCGTTTCTATAAGTGATTTGATAGGTCTAACAATCAAATCAGATAGTACTCTCCCGGAAAAAATAATAGGTATTATAGCTATGAATGCGACAAGAATAAGGACAATTTGCAGGGTCCTCAGGTTCTGTTCCACTGAATCTATGTTCTCGTACAGCTGCACGTAAGCAACTTGACCATCAACCCAAATCGTAGGTATTTGGACAAATGCTATCATTGATCCTTCAGCTTCAAACCTTTCAGTCCTCTCACCTGCTTCAAAAGAGGTATCTACAGCTCTAAGTTTCAACTGCTCTCCTGAAACAACTTCTGTCATTTGGTTTCCATCTGAATCCAATATTCTAATCATTCCATTAGAAGGAACATAGACCCCTAATAGATCATTAATAGGGAAATTACCATCCGCACTCTGCACTCCTTCTAGGACATTATCTGCTTCTGACACCACTCTCTCAATTTCTCTTTCATATGTTATATGAGAAAAAGTCCAATAAATCGTTGCAGAAAAGACCATGATAATAATAATGAATACGAATGTTGAATATAGAAATATCTTATTTTTTAGTTTCATAAGCATCCTTCAAAACGTAGCCGACACCTCGAACTGTGTGAATCAAATCTCGTTCAAATCCTCCGTCGACTTTTTTACGTAAGTATCTGATGTAAACATCCACGACGTTCGTATCCCCATAGTATTCAAATCCCCACACCGCATCTAGTATCTGTTCACGATTAAGGACATGACGTTGATTATTCATAAAATAAACAAGTAGATCAAACTCGCGAGGCGTCAGCTCGATTAGTTGGTCATTACGATAAACTTCCCTAGTACTTTCATTCAACTTCAAATCTGCGAACTCCAACCATTCTCCTGTCTCCTGTTCAGTTTGCCTCATTCTTAAGGCCGCACGGATTCGCGCCAAGAGTTCTTCGATTTGAAATGGTTTCGTTACATAATCATTAGCTCCAATATCTAAACCTGTAACCTTATCTTCTATTGAATCCTTGGCGGTGAGTAGAATGACAGGAGTAGAAGTGTCATCTTTCCGAATCCTTCTTAAAAGTTCCACACCACTCATTTCAGGTAGCATAATATCTAATAAAATCAAATCCCAAGCTTGTTCTCGATACTTCTCTAATGCATCATAGCCGGAAGAAGCTTTTTCAATTTGATAACCTTCATAAGTCAATTCCAATTCAAGTACACGGGCAATTTTTTCTTCATCTTCAACAATCAATATTGACTGATGGCTCATCGGATCACCTTCTTCACTATTAAGATGACTGAATCGGAACGTGGATGGTCATCTTTGGTTGATCAACCTTAGGATTATAATCATTTGGATAAACTTCTAATGAGGTGAAGTTGAATTGATCGAGTTCATACGTCTTGTTCTCGATCCACTGATGTAATTTCATGTAAGTGTCTTGTATAGAAAGCTCACTTTGTTCACTGTATTCTGTACAAGCATATGTTTGAGTAGGTACCTGTAACGTTAACATGTGTTCCGGAATATTTCCGATAGAAGCTACTTCTACAAGTAGATAGTATGTGAATCCACCTTCAAAATTGTGGTCAGCTAATCCATAGATGACCTGCGGTTCCACTCGGTTCGGAATTGAATGAACATCTTCTTTGAATTGAGCAAACACTTCTCTGATATCACCATTTTCAGCTTCTTCGAATGTTCCTTGCCACTTGACTCCGACTCCTACGAATTCGTTCAATGTCTTTAACGAAATCTCCATTTTACGTTACCCCCTTCTCAACTTTTAACTCTTTTCAAAAAAATAATCTAAATTTTCAAAACTATAAGATGTCTCAGCTTTATGATACCATAAAATCAGCTAAGTTTAAGGATGTGAGTAAATGTTCGTTTGTAGTAATTGTAACTACCAATTCAGTTATAAAGAGAGTTTAAGTAGAAGTTGGGCACCCAGAGTTGGGATTATTTGCCCCAACTGTAATGAGAAACAGTATTACACAGCAGAAAGCAGAAAAAAGGGCTTTTGGGGATTTGCAATCATGGTCCCAGTCTTTATCTTGTTTAACTCCTTTAATGTCCCAAGCTACATTACACTTTCCATAGCAAGTTTGTTGGTATTGATTACCTACTTAGCTTCCCCATTTATCTATGACCTGACAAGTGAAGAGGAACCGTTATGGTAAGTGAAAATAAATCCGTGGTTTTCTTTGATGGTGTTTGTAATTTATGTAATGGAGCAGTTCAATTCATAATAAAGCGCGATAAAAATGATCATTTTAGATTCGCGGCCTTGCAGCATGAATTCGGACAGAAAATCACTCAGCAACATAACATTAATGAAGATAGCATAATCCTTGTTAAAAATGGTAAGGTTCATACGAAGTCTTCTGCAGTTTTAAGAATTGCAGGGAATTTGGATGGCCTATGGAAATTAGCAAAGATTTTTCTCATCATTCCAAGACCAATAAGAAATTTGATTTATGATATCGTCGCAAAGTATCGCTATCGTTGGTTCGGCCAAAGAAATGAATGTATGCTACCTTCGCCTGAGTACAAGAAGAAATTTTTGTGAGAAAAACTTGGCTTATCGCCAAGTCCTAATGGCGAAAGCCTTTGTTTTTCACATACTTTAATAGAAAAACTGCTTGAAAAATTCTTCAAGCAGTTTTATTTTATTTCGCTATGAACATCTGGGTCCAATAGGTACCCATGCTTCCTCCTTGTTCATATCCCACACCTATATGTGTCACTGAATCATTTAAAATATTCTTCCGGTGACCTTCACTATTCATCCATCCACGAACGACAGCTTGTGCAGTTCGTTGACCTGCTGCGATATTTTCCGAAGCAACTGTATAATCTACGCCGAATTGATCCAGCATATCAAAAGGTGAGCCGTAAGTCGGTGACTGGTGGCTAAAATAGTTATTGTCAGCCATATCAACTGATTTTCTCTGAGCAACGTCGGTCAGTTGTTGATCCATTTCAACTTCAGACAAACCGTTTTTCTGCCTTTCAACGTTCGTCAAACGAATAACTTCTTGTATGACTCCACTTGCCTGTTCTACATTTTCATTCGAACGTTCAGCAGTATCCTCTTGCTGATCGGTATCTTCATCATTCTCTGGCTGATTGTCATCATTTAAATCAAATTCGTCTCCATTAAATCCGAAGCCTCTTTCGCCATTTTGAAAGATGTTTCCACCGTCGCCTTCGCCTGGTTTATAAGGAAAGTCTCCGAAATCACGACGCTGGTCTCCTTGGTTCCCTTGATCTTCAGTATTGAATCCAACCTGGTTAACCCCGTCGTTCATACCTTCATTATCTGTATTACATGCAGTAATCATTACTGCTGATAATAGAAGCATCATACATACGAGAATAAATTTTTTCATTTCACACACCTCCTGTTCCTCGTTCCTTCTTATTTTTTTCAGGAGGTAAAAAAATATGCTCCCAGATTTTACCCTGAGAGCAACTACAAAGCTATCCTTTTAATATTTTTTCCAATAATTGTTGAATGAAATAACCTTCTTTGAAAGTGACTAATTGATGTTCTTTTTGAGCTAATGCAAGTTCTAATTCTTGTATCAGACTATTTGGGTGTTCCACATCCACTTCAATCTGACGTTGATCACCTTCTTCAGTTTCTATAAAAAGCTCTCGCCAATTGCGAAGCTCAAGAACACTTTTATCTCCGAAAACTTTCAATGAAAGGTGTTCTTTTTGTCCGACATTACTGAGCCCATTTATGAGGAAAGGAATACCATTGACTTTCATTTTGGAGATAAATCCATTTTCACATAATGTTGAATCAGAAGGGTAATCTACAAATGACTGAACATGATCGGGCATACCCAATAATCTAGAAACGAAATGCAGATAATGTGGAGCTATTTCTCGGATGAAACCACCTTGCTCCCTTGAAGCTATCCAGTTATTTTGTTGCCAAGCTCTAGGCCATCTTGGGAAATACATCTGAAACTCCACACGTTGTATTTCTCCCAGTTCTCCCTGATCTATGACCTTCCGCATTTGAGACAACTGAGGCTGGTAAGGCAACGGAAAGTTAATTGCATTTACAATGTTAGCTGCTTCAGCTTTTTCATACATTTCTTTTGCTTCTTCTTCACTGTTTGCAAGAGGTTTTTCACATAAAATATGTTTACCGTTCTCAATGGCATCCAGCGTAATTTCATGATGAAACTTTGGCGGCACCGCAACATAAACTACATCTACCTCAGGATCTCTATTTAGCTTTTGGAAGTCGGCATATTTAGTTGCCTGTCCATATGTATTTATAATTTCGTCCATTCTTTCTGCATTCGGTTCACAGTAGGCAACTACTTTCATTCGAGGGTGTTCCTGAAACTGTTTCAACAATCGTTCCCCTACTACCCCTAAGCCTATGATTCCTATTCGATATATTTTCTCCATGGAAATCCCTCATTTCTTGTTATTATTGTAACAAAAGATTAAACCAAATAATTACTGATAGATCATTTTCTTTTAAAAACAAGAAAATCCCCTGACCTTATAAAGTCAGGGGGGATTCTATTCAAACTATAATTTGATTGCAACCACTTTCGGTTCGGTCATTGCTTCAACTGAAAAACGGACACCTTCTCTCCCTAGCCCAGAATTTTTCACTCCACCAAATGGCATCTCATCAATTCGGTAATCACTTGTGTCATTAACCATGACTCCGCCGCACTCTAAATGTTCTATGGCATAAAAAGCGTGGTCAAGATTTTTTGTAAAAATACCTGCATGGAGTCCGTAGTCCACATCATTCGATCGTTGGACCGCTTCTTCTAAAGAGTTTACTGGGTAAATGAGCACGACCGGACCGAATATTTCTTCTTTAGCTAGTGTGACACCATCAGGCACATCTACTAGTACAGTTGGATGATAAAAAGCTCCATCCCTTTTGCCACCAGTCAAGGCTTTAGCACCCGCTTCAACTGCTTCATCAACCCAATTCTCTACACGTATTGCCTCTTTTTCTTCAATCATAGGTCCCATATCGGTATTGTCGTCTAATTTATTTCCGACGTTCAATCGATTCGTATGACTAACAAAAGCCTCAACGAAGTCGTCGTAGACTTCCTTTTCAACATAGATTCTCTGAACGCCTATACAGTTTTGACCTGCTGCTCCGAATGACCCAGACACAGAAGACTCGATCGCATCTTTCAGATCACAATCTTTCATGACGATTGTCGGAGAATTTGAACCTAACTCCATTCCCACTTGTTTTACACCCGCTTGCTCAGCAACCTTTTCTCCTGCATTTAGTCCGCCGGTAAAGGAAACCATTTTAATCGAAGGATGAGTGACCATTGTTTCTCCTAGCTCTCGACCAGAACCAGTTATGACACTTAACATCCCTTTTGGAAGGCCAGCAGCTGAAAAAGCATCAGCGAGTAAAAGCGCGCTTAATGGAGTAACGGATGCTGGTTTGACAACAATTGCATTTCCAGCTGCAATCGCTGGGCCAACTTTGTGAGCAACCAAATTCAGTGGGTCATTGAATGGTGTAATGGCCCCGACAACACCGATTGGAAAACGGTAATAATAACCGATTTTATTTTCACTGCCTTCGTTTTGGTCGAAATTTATGGTTTCACCTTTCAGCCGTCTAGCTTCTTCGGCACTGATCGTGATTGTCTGCATGGCACGTTTGACTTCACCTCGTGCCTCTGTAATCGTTTTACTCCCTTCGGTAGCGATTGTTCGAGCAAATAGTTCTTTATGCTTCTCCATATAATCAACGACACCATATAAAACTTTGATACGTTCGTGTGTCGGCCACCCTTTATTAGTTTGGAAAGCCTGCTCGGCTTCTTCAATCGCCTGTAACATATCACGGGTAGTCGATAGTGGTACACGAGCAATCAAATGATTATTTTGAGGGTCATATACACCAAATGTCTTATCTGTGTAGACCCATTCACCTGCAAGTAGCATTTTTTCATTTCGTACTTGAGTTTGCATGTCCTTTCACCTCACTCCAGAAGTTTGCTTTTTGCTCTCTAAATGTGCATGAATGATATCAATCAATAAAGAAAAACCAGTTTCCTTCAGGCCAGCACCTGCGCCAGTAAGCATGATTGGCCCTGCTAAATCACAATCGTACAGGATTGCGTTAGTAGCACCAGTCACTCCAGCTAAAGGGTTCGTCATTTCAATTTTTTCTGGTTGAACCGTTGCTTCGACCTTTCCGTCTTCCTTCTTGATTCTAGCTAGCAACTTCCACCTTTTTCCTTCATCAAGTGCATCTTGCACCATATCCTGTGAAACGGATCGAATACCTTCGCAATGAATTTCTTTTGCAGAGACTTCTTCTCCAAGAACATAATTCGCTAAAATAGCAGCTTTATATCGAACATCATAGCCTTCAACATCATTGGTCGGATCTGCTTCCGCGTACCCTAATGATTGAGCCTGCTTTAAGGAATCTTCAAAAGAAAGGCCCTTTTCCATTTCAGTTAAAATATAATTAGTCGTTCCATTCAAGATACCAACAACTTCTCTTATATCATTTCCAGCTAGTGTTGTTTCAGGTAACCTCAAAGCTGGAGTACCACTCATGACTGTTCCTTCAAATCCAAAGAAAGCACCATTTTCTTCAGCTAGCTTCAATAAGCTGTTCAATTTCACAGCTGCTGGCCCTTTATTTGTCGTTACGACACTTTTTCCCTTTTGGAAAGCAGTCTCACAATGATCAATTGCCGGCTGACCTGTTTCCACATCCGTAAAGGTTACCTCTACAATCATGTCTGCATTGGTATCTTCAATCGTCTGAATACTATTCAAGCCCTTTTGAACTGTTGAAGAATCTGGATATTCTTCTACTGATCCTTTTTCTTTCACAGAACTCAATAAATCTTCAATGTTCAAACCCTCTGGGTCATAAACTGACCCTTTCATTACATCTGAAACAGCTACAATTTTAGTGTTCAATCCATATTTTTCATTCAAGTGGTGATTTTTCTCTAATAATATTTGTGCCAAAGCTTGGCCGACACCACCAAAACCTATAAAAGCTATATTCAACTTTACCCCTCCTTTAACTTTGGTCAGCATTCTTCTCTACAAAACCAACCAGTAGTGATGTTCCGATTGATAGCACTCGTTCATCCACTTGAAAATCTGAGCCATGCAAATGTCTTTCTTGTTGACCTTCTTCATGACAGCCCACCATCACCATTGCTCCAGGAACTTTTTCCAGGATGTGTGAAAAATCTTCACTTCCTAATCCGTACGCCTTTTTAACGATGGATAATTGAGGATAATTCTCTTGCACAAACTGTTCAATTTTTCTATTGGTATCTGGATCATTATGCAGCGCTGGTTCTCCGTGCTCGATAATCAATTTAATGTCACAACCGAGTGCTTCGATACTACGACAACTCCGTTCCAGTTCATCAAGTAATGATTGTTGGACTGACTTTGAATAACTTCTGATTGAACCGCGCATAGTCACCACATCCGGTATAACATTAGTTGCTTGCCCAGCATGAATTTGACCGACACTGATTACTGCAGGATCGAGGGGATCCACTTGACGCCCAGGAACACTATAAATCAATGACAGTAACTGATTCATCAACCATATGGGATCCTTTCCTTGATGAGGGTAGGCACCATGAGACCCAACACCACTTAGTTCAATATAGAAATTGTCAATATTAGCCATGCTAGGTCCATCATTCAATTGAATTTCACCGATTGACCTCCACGGACACACGTGCAATGCAAAAGCTGATTGGACATCATCTAAAAGACCACTTTGAAGCATATACGGGGCACCCGTGAGACCATATTCATCCGTGTCCTCTTCAGCAGGTTGAAAGATGAATTTAACAGTACCCTTCAAACGGTTTTCCTTGTATTTAATTGATAAAATTCTAGCAGCACCTAATAACATAGCTGTATGAGCATCGTGGCCACAAGCATGCATGACCCCATCATTCACTGATGCAAAGGGTAAGTCAGTCTGCTCTTTTATCGGTAGGGCATCCATATCTGCTCTCAATCCAACGACAGGTGTACCTTTACCTAGTTCAGCGACGATTCCATAACCACCTATATTCTTATGAATGGTGAAATCACCGAAGTCTTCTAATTGATCAATGACGTATTCGCTCGTATTTTTTTCTTGAAAACTTAATTCAGGATTTTGATGAAAGTGTTTATACCAAGAAATCAAATCTTCTTCAATTTCTTTGATTTCTTCATTCGATAAAAGGTTCTCCATTAGAACTCCCTCCTTATTTAGCAGTAAGAAGTTCTTCTGGCAATTGAGCAAATGCTTGCTCTAAGTCATGAATCAGGTCCTCAATATCTTCAATTCCTGCAGAATAGCGAATCAATCCTTCAGGAATCCCCATTGCAGCCCGTTCCTCTGGAGTACACTCAACGTGACTTGTCGTTCTAGATGGCCCTACAATTGTTTCTACAGATCCTAAATTTGCAGCACGGTTAGCTAATTGTAATTTAGGGAGTAATTCGCGAACCGTTTCCACACCGCCTCTGACAGCGAAACTTAACATGCCACCAAATCCACTCATCTGCTCTTTGGCAATATCATGTCCAGGATGATCTTCCAAGCCTGGATAGAAAACATCATCTACCCATGAGACCGTTTTCAAATATTCGGCTATTCGTTGAGCATTCTCGTTTTGACGTTCTACTCTTAATTTCAAGGTTTTCATTCCTCGAAGTAACAGATATGCTGCCATCGGATCTAGAGTGGCTCCATTGATTTCACGATAATGATAAATTTGTTCTACTAGCTCTTTAGGTCCACATACAATACCGCCAAGAGCATCAGCGTGCCCGCCTAAAAATTTCGTAGCACTATGAATAACTAAGTCTACACCTAATGCAAGTGGATTCTGATTGACTGGTGTAGCAAATGTGTTATCAATAATGACGATTGCTCCTGCTTCATGGCCCTTCTTTGCCATTCGCTCAATGTCAGTGATCTTTACGGTCGGATTCGTAGGTGTTTCTAAATAAAGTACTTTGCATCCTTTTTCCAAAGCTGCTTCTATAGCTTCGTGGTTACCTGTCTCACACAACTCTACTTCTATATTTTGCTTCGGAAGAAACTCCGTAAAGATTTTATTTGTGCCTCCGTACGTGTCCTTGATAGATATGACGCGGTCACCAGGGAACAAGAAGGTGCTCAACGTATTACTTATTGCAGCCATCCCTGTTGAGAAGCTGGTTGCTGCCTCCGCTCCCTCTAGTATGCGTAATTTCTCTTCAAATGCTTCGACTGTCGGGTTGGTATTTCTCCCGTAAATGTGACCTTCTTTATTACCAACAGCTACTTCATACCATTCATCCATGTCGTCGTATCCAAACGACACGCTATGAACGACAGGCACTTGAGTAGCACCGAATGCTAATTGATCCTTCTCTCCAGCCCATAATGCTTTCGTTCCCATGTTATATTGTTTCATGTTGTAAACCTCCTTTAATTTTAATTTCAGCTTATAATCCCTTTGCTCTGATCTGGTAAATGATAAGGATTTGTCACTAATAATTCTCTAGCGTAATTAGTAAATGGTTGAATCCCAGTCTCTGTCACCTGGAACGATTCACTTATTTCTATTCCATCATGATCGAACCAAATAGCAGGTATAAAATGAAATGCCATATTCGGTTGTAATTCTGTCTTCTCTCCTTTTCTGATACTTGCTGTATGCTCACCCCAATCAGGTGGGTAATTCATTCCAATTGAATATCCTAACCTCGACTCTTTTTCCAAACCGTACTTTCGAATCGTTGTACGCCATTTTTCTTCCAGCTCCTCTAAACGCACACCAGGTTTAGCTATAGCAAATACTTCATCTATCCCTTCAGCAACTACTTGAGCTAAACGCTCTGATCTTTCCGATGAATGTCCAATAGCAACTGTCCTTGCAAGTGGTATATGGTACCTTTTGTAACAACCTGCTAACTCGATAATGACATTATTCCCTTCCACAAAAGGCTTCTCAGTCCATGTCAGGTGCGGACAAGAAGTATGATCACCTGTTGGTAGCATTGGGACAATGGATGGGTAATCCCCTCCATATTCTTCAGTCCCTTTAATTAGTTCATAATAAATGGCGGCAGCCGTATCACATTCCCTTGTTCCTGCATAAATGCTATTTACTCCAGCCTCCATCGCCTTTTCAGCAATCCTTGCAGCATGATGCATATATTCTAATTCTTGATCGGATTTAATCATCCTCACCCAATTGACTAATGAGGTAGCATTTTTAAAAGTAGCATTCGGAAGATTTTGGACCAATGACATGTAAGCCTGAGCAGTGAAATAATATTGATCCATTTCCACACCGATCACTCGGTTACCCTGACCGATTTCTTTTAAAATTTCAGCCATGAACTGCATCGGGTGAAACTCTTCTGAATGCACATAGTAATCAGGATAAGCCATGATATTTTCGTCATAAATCCAAGTGGTCGCCTTTGCACCATTAGCATCCATCAAACGACCAATCCAAATTGGTTGAGGTTCATCTACAATGATAATCAGCATTTGGTGAACGTAAAAAGACCAAGCATCATAACCCGACAGGTAGTTCATATTTGCCGGATCAGTAATTAATAGCACCTCTATCCCTTTCTTTTCCATTGATTGCTTCGTCTTTTGAAGTCTTTCTTGGTATTCCTTGATGTCGAACGCCAGCATGTTATCTTACCCTCCTTCAATTAACTGAATATTATAATTATTTATACTTTTATTGTATGTAGAATGGCTAATTAATGTAATGTGCAAAGTGTATGAACTTATTATCTGAAAATTTATACATCTTTGCTGTTTAATTGAGAATCTTTTCGGGAAAAAAATCACCTACTCAAATTGAGTAGGTGATTACTTGATTTTATGCATCAACCATAACCGAACGCTTAATTCGAGTAAAAATGAATCATCAGCGTCGATCAGTGATAACTTGGTCAGATTTTCAATATTTCTTAGACGATAGAGCAATGACTGGCGGTGCAAGTTCAAAGCGCGTGAAGTTTGACTAACATTTCCTTTATATTTTTGATAAGTCATAAATGTATGGACTAAATCAGTCTCTCGTTTTTGATCATATTCAATCAGTGGTCCAATCGTTTCTTTCATCATATCGACGATCTTGGTGTCGTTCGACATCGTGAGTAAGATTCGATTCACTCTTGTATCCTCGAAAAAAGTCCTTTCACCAAAACCATGTTGTTCAATATGAATATCTAATGCTGTTCTCGCTTCTTGATAACTTTCATTGAACACTTGAAATCCCTCTTGATGAAGGGCTATACCCCAAGCAATGTCGGTGTGCGCCAATTGGTCATGGAGGCGGCGATCAATCATGTCTAAGAAGTGATTGACTGTCTCCTGGTGGGGATGATGGTCAATCTCCAGAAAAATAATAATCTCTCCATGATCGAACGTAGACATCGTTTGCCGATTCAGGTTTTGACTGGCGTGAGTGATTTCTTTTTGGACATAGTAATTCAGACTGTGCAAAGATGACTGCATGGACTGATCTCTTTCAGATTCTTTTGGTAAGAAATCATTATCTTTCGACCGTATTTGCCCCACGATACATACATAAGGCAAGGATAAATCATAGCCTAACAATTCGCCTTTAGAGAGCCACTTGGCATCAAGATCTTGCTTTTCTTTTGCTAATGATAATACGAAATTATCCTTTAATCGAATTTCAGTCAATTCCACTGCATTTTCCGTCAAAAAATAAAGAGCACACGCGGTTAAACCGTGCTCCAACAAATTCATCGTATACCATGTTAAATCAGTTGGATGATCAGGCATGAATAACAGATAACCTTGTTTTTTGGCATTAGAATAAATCGTCAATTCATAGCAACGCTGATTATTGACGTCGTACTGATCAAGGTGATAATAGAGGGGATGCTCGCTAAAAGGGAGATCCGGTGGTGTCACCTTTTCAATAGTTCCTTCGGTGAAACCATTGATCGTATCAATCACCCCAGTATCAAAATCACAATTCGCTCTGATTTTTTGCTTCTGATCACTTATAGCCACAGGCATTTCAATATGTTCATGTAATCTTGAAATTATATCCTCCAGGGTTCCACCGTTCAATACACAATCAGTTAATTGTTGACGTACTTGTTCAGCATTGTGCCTCTCATTTTCCTTCTCATCGTTCAGAAGTTGTACTATTTCTTGAATGATGTCAGAAAATCTGATTTTCCAAGGTATTTCAATCAGAATAAAACCTTGTTCATTCGCAAGTTTCACAACACTTTGTGGTATCTCCACAACGTGTTTTCCGGTAGCAATTGTCAATGCGGATGCACCGGAATGGATGACGTCTTTTACAAATTCCTCAAGCGCTTTAGAACTGTCTGCACAACCTAAGCCTGTAGAAAGGACGAATTCATGTTTTCGAATGAAATTTTCTACAGGGACTTCCATGACCGACACCCATTCTACTAGTGTCTTTTCGAGCAAATCATTTCCAGCAACGACTGTAGCCTCTTCCAAAAAAGGTTGCCTCATGACCTCATCCATCCGTATCCCCATTGGACCCACCTCTGCCGTATATATATTTAAATCCATTATAATGAAATAATTAGTTTACAGTCAATTCAGAAAATTACCTATTATTGTCGAAGGTGGAATTAACTGAACTCACGCTTCATTTCATCATACAGCTCTTTATTGGTTAATAGATCATAGCCTGTAAACGCAAGTGCTAAAGCTCCACGAACAAGAGCATTTTGGCCAGCTTCACTTACCGTCGTTTCGGCGAATTCTTTCGTATGAGCGACTAAATTCGGGTTATCCATTCCGATGTATGGATGGATTGCAGGACATTTTTGACTGACATTCCCCATATCAAGTGAGCCGAAAGAAGTTTGTGGAGGATGAACTTTTTCTACTCCTGTTGCGATTAAATTTTTCGTAAACGCTTCAGATAAAGTCTGGTTGGTCCTCATATCATCATAGCTTAGTTCATAGTTGCTGATTGCGAGTGTGGAACCAGTCATTTGTGCTGCACCCTCTGCTATCGAGAATACTTTTTTACTGATTGCATCAAGAGTCTCTCTCTTTTTCGCACGGAGGTAAAAGCGGGCCTCTGCATAATCAGGAACAACATTGGCAGCTTGTCCTCCTTCTGAAATGATTCCATGGATCCTCACATCCGTTGGTAAATGCTCTCGCAAGGCATTAATTCCATTAAATAGCTGTATAACTGAATCTAGTGCATTGATCCCCTTTTCCGGTGCTGCTGCGGCATGGCTTGAACGACCCGTGTATGCGAATTGCACGGCATCCATCGCTAAAGATTCCCCACTTGCATGAGAATCACCACCAGGGTGTACCATGAGAGCCGCGTCAACCTCATCAAAATAACCCTTTTCAGACAAAGGAACTTTCGCCCCGTTAGTTTCTTCAGCAGGTGTTCCGAACACAATAATTGTTCCTCCTGTTTGTTCAATCAGTTTACTTAATGCAACCGCTGCACCACAGCTCATCGTACCTATCAGGTTGTGACCACATCCGTGCCCCACACCAGGAAGAGCATCATATTCAGCTAGATATGAAATTGTTGGTCCAGGTTTACTACTTGAAAAAGTTGCCTGAAATGCCGTTGGACGATCGACAATTCCGACTTCCACTTCAAATCCATGTTCTTTCAAAAAATCCACGAGCACTCTCATCGATTTAAATTCCTGATCCCCTAATTCTGGGTTTTCATATAATTGAACACTCATTTGTTTAAGGTCTGTTTGTATTTGTTCCATTTCTTTTGCAAGGTGTTGTTTCATCTAATCACTCCGGTTTTTGTAAAATTGATCGCTGCGGTAAGGCATGGAATTGGTCAACATTTTCATGGTAGAACTACGAATGACAGCTGTACTACTCCAAATCGGCATTGTCCCACTCCTAATAGGTGCATTCATACTCCACAGTTTTACATCACTGCTTCTGATTGGAACACCGTCGCTCCATATCTTTAGATTCATACTTTGTAATGGCTGCTCATCACTTTGGTTCTTGTGAAGATTGCTAAAAATCGACATATCTATGCTACGTAGTTTCATTTCACTGCTTCTAATCGGTAACTGATTACTTCGTATTTCCCAATCAGTACTTTGTATTTTCATATTGTTACTACGAATTTTAAAATCATTACTTCTGATCGGCATTTCTGCACTTCGTATTTTCATATCATTACTTCGAATTTGCATTTGCTTGCTACGAATCTCCATGCGATCACCTCTTCCCTTTTATTATACAATTTATTCATAGAAAAAGAGACTCGTTGAACCGAGTCTCTTTCATTTGTAATTATTTAATTAGGTCGTTTCCACTTAAAGGTGAGAACCTAGCATTAAAGAAGCGTAATGTTGGTGGCTCATAATCCATCTTGAGCCCCTGGATTTGGTCTCGTTTTTCATAAAGGGAAATGACTGAATCAGCTACTACATCCATGTGATTATCCGTGTAAACCCTTCTCGGAATCGTCAATCTCACCATTTCCAGTTTCGGACGATTGTGTTCTCCTGTTTCTTTATTTCTGCCAGCAGAAACAATTCCTCTTTCCATTGAACGAACTCCTGAGTCAAGATAAAGGGCAGCCGCAAGAGCTTGGGAAGCAAATTGTTCTTGCTCTAAATGTGGCAAGAACTCCCTAGCATCTAAGAAAATAGCGTGGCCACCAACTGGTCTTACAATCGGAATTCCCGCTTCAATCAATTGATCTCCTAAGTACCGAACTTGGTGGATTCGGTGCTTGATATAGTTATCATCTACTGACTCATAGATTCCTTGAGCCATCGCTTCCATGTCTCGACCAGCCATTCCGCCGTAAGTAGGCATCCCTTCATATACTACGACCAGTTCTCTCGACCGCGTATATAAGTCTTCATCATTCATCGCTAAGAATCCGCCGATGTTGACTAGGCAATCTTTTTTTCCACTCATAGTACAACCATCTGAGTACGAGAACATCTCTTTTAATATTTTCTTTACAGGTACATCAGCATAACCCGCTTCTCTTTCTTGAATAAAATATGCATTCTCCACACAACGGGTTGCATCATACATAACATCGATTCCATGTTGTTGACAAAGTTCATAAACGTCTCTCATATTTTTCATGCTGACAGGCTGACCTCCTGCCATATTAACAGTGACTGCTAAACAGACATAAGGTATTTTGTCAGCCCCAACTTCATCTATCAATCTTTTTAACTTATCTAAATCTACATTACCTTTGAAATCAAGCTCTACTTGTGAATCATGGGCCTCATCAATAATGACATCGACAAAAGTTCCACCGTTCATCTCTTGGTGTGCACGAGTTGTCGTAAAATACATATTTCCTGGGACATAATCACCTGGGTTCACTTTCATCTGAGATAAAAGGTTTTCAGCTCCACGACCCTGGTGAGTAGGTAACACATATTTATACCCGTATATTTCTCTGACTGCCTCTTCTAATTTGTACCAACTTTTACTTCCGGCGTAAGCTTCGTCGCCCATCATCAAAGCGGACCACTGTTTGTCACTCATCGCATTTGTACCACTGTCTGTGAGTAGATCAATGTAAACATCTTGTGAGTTCAATAAGAATGTATTGTATCCAGCTTTTTCAAGGGCTTCTTTTCTTTCATTCTCATCAAGCATCGCAAGAGGTTCCACCGTCTTGATTTTGTATGGTTCAGCCGTTCTTCTTTCTCTCATCGCACTCATCCCCTTTTTCAATATTCTCAATTTTCAGTTTAGCCTATAATTGTTAAATTTCACAAGAACATGGTGTACAAGGTAAACGCTTTAAATGAGGAAAGCGGTGCTTGATGTCTAGCTGATTATGAAACATCACCGACGAATCAATAAAATTGTCGATAAAAAAAACTCAACCTCCATTTCGGAGATTGAGTTTTTCTTTCTGATTATTTCATTTCAACATCTTTGAGCATGTGATAATAGTGAGCGAGTGTTTCCATCCCTAAATCGAAGTTTTCTAAGTGCAAGTGTTCATTCGGTGCATGTAAATTCTCATCCGGTAACCCGAATCCCATCAACACGACGGGTACTCCGAGTATACGGTCCAACTCAGCTACAATAGGAATGGACCCTCCTCCGCGAATGTACGCTGTCTCTTCTTTGTACACTTTTTCATAGGCCTTTGCAGCCGTTGCAATTACTGGATGGTCAAACGGTGTTACATACGGCTTACCTTTATCGAATGGCGTAACTTCCACCGTAACGCTACTAGGTGCATTGTTTTCAACGTGCTCAGTCAATAATTCTACAATCTTGTCAGGGTCTTGGTCAGGTACTAACCGACAAGTAACCTTGGCTGAAGCCTTTGAAGGTAACACAGTCTTAATTCCTTCACCTTGGAATCCACCATAAATACCGTTGACTTCTAAAGTTGGACGAACCGATGTGCGTTCTGTATATGAGTAGCCATTTTCCCCTTCAAATTCAGGTACATCTAACTCTTTTCTTAATTTTTCTTCATCGAAAGGAACTGCAGCTAGTGCATCACGTTCTTCTTGAGAAAGTTCAGGAACTTGATCATAAAATCCATCTACAGTAACACGATTATATTCATCTTTGAATGAATCCAAAATTTTAACCAATGCATGTACAGGATTCATCACACCTCCACCATACTCACCAGAGTGAAGATCACCTTTTGCACCTTTAACGTCGATTTGTATACCAGCTAAACCTCTTAAGCCATATGTAATCGTTGGCTTACCTTTCTCAATCAGCGCTGAATCTGATACAACAATAAGATCTGCCTGCAATAAATCCTGATGTTTTTCAGCAAAAGCAGGTAATGTCGGACTTCCTATTTCTTCTTCTCCTTCGATAAGTACTTTGAAATTAACTGGAGAAGCAGCTTCCGACTTTAATATAGCTTCCATTACTTTCAAATGCATAAATACTTGACCTTTGTCATCAGTTGCCCCGCGAGCATATAATTTATTATCACGAACAGTAGCTTCAAATGGCGGAGAATCCCATAATTCAACTGGATCTACAGGTTGTACGTCATAATGGCCATAAATCAATACGGTAGGTGCATTTTCGTCTTGGATATAATTCCCGTATACAACTGGTTTACCATCACTCGGCATTACTTTCGCTTCAGTGAAACCAATTTCATCTAACTGCCCTTTGACCCACTCGGCTGCTCTCTCTGTATCTTCATTATGTTCAGATAAAGCACTGACACTGGGAATTGCTAAAAATTCGGTCAATTCTTTTAAATGTCGTTCTCGATTCTCTTTTAAATAATCAATAACTTTTTGTTCCATAATTATTCACCCTTCCACTGCAATTACAACCTATTATAAAGAAAATTCCGATTTCTCGCCACCAGATTAATTTCCAATTTGTATATTACAAGCTAAATTCTTCATCACATGTTATAATCATTCGCAAAAAGATAACCAAAAATGCACATCAAGAAGTAGGGATTTAATTGAGAGGTAAACCAGAACAAAAAAGATCTAAACAATTCAATAAATTCATCCGCTATGGTCGCTTCACATTGTTCATTTCCCTATCGTTCGTGCTCTTGCTTTCGTTTTGGACATTTCACCTAAGCCCTGTCCAAGAGGTGGAACAACATCCATTCTTCAATAAACAAGATTCACCTTGGGTGATAGCTCATCGAGCTGGGGAAGCAATAGCTCCTGGGAATTCAATGACCGCTATTGAAATGTCACATGAGATGGGCGTGGATATGATTGAAGTTGATATTCATATTACAAAAGACGACCATTTAGTGCTCATGCATGATCCCACTGTAGACCGGACTACTGATGGCACAGGTCTTGTAGCTGATTATACTTTGGAAGAGTTTTTACTATTAGATGCAGGTTATCACTTCGAAGACCTGAATGGTGAATATTCATTCCGAGGACTCGGGGTTTATAAACCCACTCTTAGAGAAGTATTCGAAAAGTTCCCAGATGTGAATTACATGCTTGAAGTCAAACACACGAATCCTGCAGAAAAGCATGACATCATGACAGAAAAACTATGGGAACTCATACAAGAATATGATATGCAAAACAATGTGATGGTGTCATCCTTTGATCAGAAATTGATCAATAAGTTTGAGGAAGTAGCAGGAGATGAAGTGGCGTTAGGAACTGGAAGACAGATTGCGTTTAATTTCATCATGGCGCACAACTTTTTCGTTCGAAATTTGTTCCAGCCGACAAGTGGTGTGATTCAAATTCCAAAAGAAAACCGTTATTTCAATTTTTTCAATGATCGGATGATTGATGGAGCTCAACGGCTTGGAATGGATGTTCACTATTGGACAATTAATGACGAGGCGACCATGCGTGAAATGGTAGATGAGGGAGTCGATGGAATCATTACAGATCGACCGGATCTACTTATTGAAATACTTGAAGAAAAAGGTTTGAGATAAAAAAGCGACTAACTTTTTAATGTTAGTCGCTTTTATTTATTATTGAACTACAAATTCGAATCCTGCAGTCACTTTTACATCTTTACCAATCAATACCCCGCCTGTTTCCAGTGGAGCGTTCCATGTTAAGC
This sequence comes from Halalkalibacillus sediminis, assembly GCF_002844535.1. Taxonomy (NCBI): domain Bacteria; kingdom Bacillati; phylum Bacillota; class Bacilli; order Caryophanales; family Bacillaceae; genus Halalkalibacillus; species Halalkalibacillus sediminis. The sequence goes on along the minus strand of NZ_PJNH01000001.1, from coordinate 235,318 downwards.
CATAAGCTTCACGGTTAATCGAACCTTCAACATCAAATCCTGCAATTGTATTTCCTTCCATCGGATCTTTCGCAGTCCCATTATATTCTACTTTGAAAGTTGCCTGGTTTGTTACGTCACGAATCGTCAAATCTCCAGTAACTTCATAGTCTGTGTCGTTTAATTTTTTAATAGAAGTACTTTCAAATGTGATTTCCGGGTACTGCTCGGTATTAAAGAAATCTTCAGATTTCAAGTGACCATTACGGTCCTCATTGTTCGTTTCGATTGATGATACATCAATTTTAGCAGTAACACTTGCGTTTTCTAAGTCATTAAAGTCACCTGAGAAGGCGACATCGAATTCTTGGAACTCACCCTTCGCTTTTGAGACCATCATATGTTTCACCGTAAAGTTTACTGCACTGTGTACTTTGTCTAATGCTAATGTTGACATGAATAATTCCTCCTTGAAATTTAATTAACTTACTTTATGTAAGTAAGTATATATTTATAATTAACTTACGTCAAGGAATTAATTTGTTTTAATCTATGCTCGAATCGTTTATAATATAACTGTAAAGAGGTGAGGCCAAATGACTGAAAAATCCATCTGTCCAAAATTTGAAAAAGCATTGAGCATATTGAATAAGCGCTGGACAGGACTCATCGTTTTCCAGTTACTGAATGGATCCCAGCGGTTCTGTACAATTGAATCTGAAATAGGAATCAGTGGAAAAGTTTTATCTGATCGATTAAAAGATTTAGAGAAAGAAGGAATTGTAACTCGTAAAGTTTACGATGAAATTCCTGTTAGAATAGAATATTCATTGACCGATAAAGGAAAAGCATTAAAACCACTGCTTGAAGAAATTCAAGACTGGTCACATGAATGGATTGAAGCAAACTAAAAGCCGCTGTCGTTTTAAACGACAACGGCTTTTTTTGATGAGTAATTTATTTCTGCTTTTCATCTTTCTCATCAGAAGGCTGATCTCCCCACCACTCTAAGTTTTTAAATGTTGGGAAATTTGATGAATGGAATGTTGGATCAATTCCATTTTTCTTCTGATCTGTATAATCTTTCAACACTGCAAAAGCAAGCTTACTTAGTAACAGAATAGCAGCCAAGTTGACAACGGCCATTAGCGCCATGAAAAAATCCGCCGTATTCCAAACGATTTGAAGTTGAGCAACAGAGCCCCACATCACCATCGCAAGGACAACAAGTCTGTAAACAAATAGGATGATACCTTTGTTTTTCATAAAGGCAACGTTCGATTCACCATAGTAATAGTTTCCGATAACTGAACTGAAAGCAAATAAGAAAATCGTGATTGCTAGGAAAATCGATGCCCAGCTCCCTAATTGAGCATCCAGCGCAGATTGCGTCAATTGGATACCATTTTGATCTGAATTGGCATAATCACCGTAAAGTAAGATGACGAAGGCTGTCAGTGAACAGATGACAATTGTATCAAAGAATACAGCCAACGACTGCACAAGTCCTTGCTTTGCCGGGTGATTGACACCAGCTGTCGCAGCAGCGTTCGGTGCACTACCCATACCAGCTTCGTTTGAGAAGAGACCACGTTGAACCCCGTTAAGGATTGCAGCCCCAACAGCACCACCAGCTGCCTCTTGCAGACCGAATGCTTGACCGAAGATCATTCCGAAAATTCTTGGTGCTTCTTGAATATTCATGAAGAAAACGATTAGTGCAACGACGATGTAAATAGCAGCCATAATCGGCACAATCGTACCGGAGACGACGGCAATACGTTTAATACCCCCGAAGATGATGATTGCAACTAGCACGACTAGAATAATCCCCATTATCCAAGGAGAAATTCCGAATGCATCATCAACCGCTTGGGTAATTGTATTCGCTTGCACAGCACTGAACACAAATCCAAATGTGATCGTGATCAAAACCGAGAACAAAATGCCCATCCATTTTTGCCCTAATGCACGTTCCATATAATAAGCAGGTCCTCCACGGAACCCATCTTTATCTGGAACTTTGTAAACTTGTGCCAGCGTACTCTCAATAAATGCCGTAGCCATACCGACTAGCGCCACAACCCACATCCAGAAAACTGCACCGGGCCCACCAAGTGATACCGCGATTGCAACACCCGCTAAGTTCCCGGTTCCTACCCGAGAAGCAATACTGATACTGAATGCCTGAAACGCTGATGTTCCACGCTTTCCACTCTGCTCAAAAGCTTCTTCAGTAATGACCTTGAACATATTTCCGAAAAGACGAAACTGAACAAATTTACTAAAGAATGTAAAATAAATTCCTGCTCCAAGTAATAAATAAATAAGTAAGTATTCCCATAAGATCGTGTTTCCTAATCCGACAATCTCAGACCAAAAACTTTCAATGGCAGACATAAATACTCCCCTTTCTTTGTATATGTTCCTATGTATACCCAAATTTCACATTTGTTCAACATTAGTAGACAAAGGAATATTTTACATTTAAAAATTTGATTATTTCGTCCTAGAAAATAAAACAAAAAAACCACTTATTTTTGGGAAACAAGTGGTTTACTAAGGATTAATTTTTCTTTTTCACTTTTACTTAACTTTTTAATTGCACACTCTCGCTTCATAGCGTCTGATTTCGTATCAAATTCTTCTACATATACTACTTCTACAGGCAATCGTACACGTGTATACTTAGAAGCCTCCCCTTTTAAATGCATATTCAGTCGCTTATCCATATCAACAGTATAACCTGTATATAGCGACTGATCGCAGCAACGGAGCATATATGTGAATGGCATATCATCACCCCTTGCGTAATTTATCTACTTTGTCATGAATAGCATTTATATATTTTTCGGTTAAAAACTTTTTCCCACCCCGAACGATTTCAGTCAAATAATGGTCCGGTGGGGCAATAGATTCTTCCTTGTCAATAACGATAAATGTCAACATATTCACTTTTTTCCCCTCGACTTCCACATCTACAAAAGCAGGTCGATATTTACCAGCATACACACCTTCTCGCATGTACAAATATTCCAACGCTTCATCAGTTATCTTGTATACGATACCTTCAACTGTACTGTCCTTTTTCTCAGTAATATCAGCTCTACCACCATCTTCAGCTCTTGTTGTGAAATCCATGTCGTACCCACTCAAAACACCAAGCCCGACGGCATCAAACCCATCAAGCATATCAGCAACTTCAATACGCTCATGGTCCATGCAAGATCCGTATGCGAAGTAAAGAGGTGTTTCTTTTTGAAGTCGGCGAGTCACTTTCCAATCATAATAAGCTTGTTCATCCGCCTCAACATTAGGTTGATTCAAAAAATACACATGGGCTTCATATTTTGAGCCATCGGTATCTACTACTCTTATTTCACGATCAAAAAAATTGCCTTCATTGTCTTCTTTAAAACTTTCCAATTCATCAACCTTTTTCAAAATATCTTCATCAATTTTATATAACTCACCATAGACGATAGCGTCATCGCTGCGAACTAAACCTGGATACTCGTGCTCACTTTCTACTAAGCGCCCTTTCGTCCAAGCCTGTTCTGCCACTCTTTCAGCACCGTTCAACCAGTGGTGGTTGCGTTCGTGTTTTTGAAGTGTTCCATATACAAAAAGGTAGTTTGTAATCACATTCATCACCCTAAATCAAGATTCTATTAATTTAATCGTATCATAGATGAATGTTTTATATGGTGTGTCTGGTAAAGGATCGATTTTTTCTTTCGCTCGATAGACATGTTCTTTTGCCTTGTCAATATTATCTAGATGGAAGTAACACCTTGCTATATAAGCGTCAGTTACATATCCCATTGACAAATCAAATGGGTGGACCCATTCATCGATAATTTCAAAATTTAGTAAATTATCTAAGGCTTCTTCATATTTACCTAGACCATACATCGACTTTCCAATCTCAACGTAGGAAAGTTTTATAGACTTATTATCATCTAGTTCATTAAAGCGATTAATCCATTCTAAAGCTTTATCGTATTCTCCAGTATAAACATTATGGAAGTGAGCCTTGATAAAATAGACATTTTGTTTGGTCTCAATGCTATCCGTGAAATCAGCAAGTATTATCAATTTATCCGTGTAAAAGCCCATATCTTTCTCTTGACCATTCATCATGGCATAAAATGCTGCTACACGATACAACTCTTCAATTCTGTATAAGACGTTGTTCTTCTTAGAAAATTCGATCGTTTCTTTTAATCGTTTAGATGCTTTTTCATATTTACCCACTGCAAGGAGTGAAAGTACTTCATAATACCCGAAATCAAGTTCCTTCAAGACATCTAAATGTGCACCGATTTCCTCAAAGTACTCTTTCTTTTGATAAAGTTTTTCTAATGCGTTCTCGTATTCAAAGTTCTCAAAATGAATCAATAAAGGGAAAATCGCTAATTTTGCTGCTTCATTAAACATTTTTAATTGGATGAAAGTTTTTTCAGCATGATCAATGAATTTCTTCCAGCCCTCTTCTTTGAGATTAAAAAGAGCTCGCCCATACAATTCGTAGAGTCTTCCCGTCTCAAATGATAAAGGTAGGTCTTTGTCCATTATAGAATGTAAATGGTTCTTAAGCTCCTTAAAGTCCTCTTTATCAAATAAATCTTCAGCTTCTTTCAATTGCTCACGTAACTCCGACATACTAACTTGCTCTAATAATTCATTGACTTCTACATTCAAACGCTCAGCAATATATGTCAGACTCTCCATCGAAGGCTTGGCTTTATCATTTTCAATTAAGCTTAGCATGCCTTTCGTCATCTGATTAGCAGCTAAACCTTCAAGTGTTAGTTTTCTTTTTTTTCGAAGTGATTTAATTCGGCTTCCTAAAGATTCCATGTGAAAAACTCCTTAAAAACATCTTTTGTTTAATTATATTAAACTTTCACTTTCATTGAAAGTGAAAGCGTGATATATTAAGTTTAATTAAATTAAACTTTTGAAAAGGTGTTGATAAAATGACTGAAGAACAAAAGCTTCAGAGAGCAACCTTTCATTTATGGACGTTTGCAATAAGTAAATTAATTTCGATTTTTGGTAATAGTATCTATACTTTTGGAATAAGTTTATTTGTTTTGACCCTTACCGGATCCGCTACCAGTTTTGCAATCAATTTAATATGTAGCGTAGTCCCAAGGACCCTTCTTTCTCCCATTGCTGGATCCATGGCAGACCGTTACTCCAAAAAGAAAATCGTCATACTTTCTCAGATTTTTGCAGTGCTGATTGTCAGTTTTTTATTAGGATACAGCTTATTATTCGAACTGAACTTAGTCGCCATTTATATAACTACAGCTTTTCTATCAGTTACAACGATGTTTACAAGTCTCACGTTCACATCATCAATCGCTAATTTGATCGACGATACCCGAATCCAGCGAGCGATGGCTATCAACCAATCTGCAAGTTCTGCGGCTGCGATAGGCGGGCCTGTGATCGGGGGTATCCTGTTCGGTGTCGTTTCAATGAATGCATTTCTTATCATTTTTATCGTCTCTTTCTCAATAGCCGTTATATTAGAAGCTACGATGAACTTCAAGCTTTTCACTAAAAATGAGGGCGGTGAAATTGAACATGAAAAGATGTTCAAAAGTATTCTGTCAGGTTTCCATTATTTAAGAAAGGATCATATATTATGGGTTATAGTGTCTACCGCGTTAATAATCAATTTTTTCTTTACGTCCCTTTTGGTCGGTTTACCTTTTATTGTTATAGAAGAGCTTGGGATCAAGTCGCAACACTTCGGGGTCATCGAGGCAATGATCGGGGGAGGAATACTTCTAGCCTCCCTGTACTTCTCGATTCGAAAAGATTTCAAATATCCATTAGTAGTGGTCAAAAACGCTATGCTTTTGGTCTCACTATTGCTTAGTGTTATTGCTCTTCCGCTTCTCGTTAATATGTCATATCTAATGATGGTCATATTTTTCATCAGCCTTACCTTCTTGATCGGTGTAACACTTACATTTGTGAACACACCTGTTGGAGTTATGATACAAAAAGGTGTAGATGAAAATTATCGTGGAAGGATCTTCGGTATTTTAGAAACAATGGCTCAAGCGATGGTCCCAATCGGCATGATTGTTTATGGACTGCTGTACGATTATGTATCACCTGCATGGATATTAATCGCTTCGTCAGCTTGTTTAATCCTTGTGACGGCATACATGATACGTCCTTCCGTTTTAAGAAAAGCTTATCCGAGCCGAGGAGATGAAGCTATTCAGACCAAAAAATTTGTTACGGAGTAATTTGAAAGTGATCAACCAGAAACAACAGCTTACCATGACGCCATGGTAAGCTGTTTATATTTGTATAGTCGCAAATAGGTAATAGCCTATTGCTACTATCGCTACATCGGCCAACACATGAGTGATCCAGGAATTAAGAAAATTATTGGATTTCGTGTTTAGCCAATTGAAAATTAATCCGATTGCGAAAAGCCCGAGAAGTGCAAGCCCAATCAACCACACATTAAACCAAAGGGCAAAAATCGCAACGTGATAAAAAGCAAATAACCCGGCCGAAAATATATAGGCTAACAGTTTGTCTCCTTCTTGATATATTTTAAGAAACAAAACACCACGGAAATAAAATTCTTCAATAAAAGAATTTCCGAAGGTTATATAGAGTGCTACCCATATGAAAGTCTCATAAGTGATGCCAAGCCGTTGATTCAAATCTAATATAATACCAGTCGTATCAATCCATTCTTCTAACAATATAAAACTCACGATTAATATGACAAAAGAACCGATCCCAGCCAAGAACCCAACTTTCAATCGTGGGAAGTCAATCTTTTTCACGTTAAGAAAGGTGCTGAGGTTTTCACGAAATATGTATTTAATATAAATCACTGGAATAAACACGAACAATCCAATTTTGGACACCGTTTTTACTATATATGATGCTTCTATGCCTTGTTCGATGAATAATAACAAAAGACAACTTACCAAAGATAGACTGATCAAATGTAATGTTCTGTTCTCCATTTCCCCTCCTCCTTCTATCTAATCCCTTAACCTAAGTATCCTCATTTTAACATTCATTTGATACAAAAGAAGCCGCTCATTCAAACAGAATGAGCGACTCTTCTTATCTATTCTATATGATGATCTTTTACAGCATCATCTTTTAAGCCAACCCAGAACGCTCCAGTCATCGAAGCAATCACTACAATAAACGGTGCCCACGTGATTAAAAATTCATTCATCAGTAAGACCTCCTATTTTCCACCTTTAACATATTTTTTATTAAACAAGAATAATCGTGCAAGTAGAAACAGCGATGGTATCAATAAGGCAAAACCAGCTATGAACGCAACAATCAATGCTGTTGCCATCGCTTCATTAGTGAATCCATCGTAAATCGTCAAGTATGGATACATCAGATACGGATAATGTGATATGCCGTACCCGAAAAACGCGAGTGCGAACTGTATCACTAAGCTCCAGAAAGCGGTACTGTAGTACTTTCTCATTAATAATAGAGCTACTGTTATAACAAAGAATACACCTGATAAAGCGAAAATCCACCAAAGGTCCATAATGTTCTCAAAACGTTCGATGTTATGAGCTCTCATCTGTAATACAATTAGACCTGCAGCTAATGCTGTCGGGCCACTCCAAGCAAGCGCATATTTACGAAGCAAATTCTTTGCAGCTTCATCCTTAGCAACATCAGCATAAGCCGTCAAGAAAGTGGCAGAAATATACAAGACACTCACAATACTCAGAATTACAATACTCCATGTCAGTGGACTGAAGAATAATTCTTCATAGAGTAAAACCGGCTGGTCATTGACGATGTCGACGAACCCGCCTTCAGATACAGTCAGAACGATTGATAATGAAGCTGGTATCAAAAGTCCTGCTACTCCGTAAAGAAAAATATAAAGTTTACTATCTTTCGCTCCATATGTCTGGAAAGCGTAATAAGAGCCGCGGATCGCAATCAAAACAATTCCGATACTAACAGGTACTAGTAGAACCGTCCCGTAATAATAAGCGGAGCTTGGGAAAAATCCGACCATTCCAACGAAGAAGAATACAAGAAACACATTTGTTACTTCCCAAACTGGAGATAAATATCTTTGAATGATATGGTGCAAGATGTGCCTTGTCTTAGTCAACTCACTATATGCACTGAAAAAACCTGCACCAAAATCAATTGAGGCAATGATAATGTAACCGAACAGGAACAGCCAAAGAACAGATATCCCAATAATCTCTAGATCCATTACCATTCACCCCTTTCGTAAGCATGATCAGCTAGCTCTTGTTCTACAGGGTTTTTCTTAAACATCTTCGTCAGTACAATAACACTCGCAGTTCCTAAAACTATATATAGGCCAGCGAATAAGAAAAGCATCCAATCAACGTACCCAGCTGATGTCGCTCCATCAGATACCATCATATAGCCTCTTAGAATCCATGGCTGGCGTCCAAATTCTGCGTAGAACCAACCCATCTCGATTGCAATCATGGCTAAAGGACCTGATAAGAATAAAACAAAATTGAACGATTTCTTCCGGATAATTTTCCAACCTTTTTTAACCGCGAACCAGTAGAAACCTGAAATGAACGTTAGCCACATTCCGATCGTGACCATCAAATCAAAGAAGTAGTGCACGAATAAAGGTGGCCGCTCCTCTTCTGGAGTCTCATTAAGCCCTTCAACTTCAGCAGTTGGATTTCCGTGAGCAAGTATACTTAAAGCATATGGTATCTCAAGTCCACCTTTCACTTCCCCTTTATCGTCTAACCAACCATATAAAATAAGTGGTGCTTCCTCTTCTGTCTCAAAATGCCATTCAGCAGCAGCTAACTTTTCAGGTTGATATTCTGCAAGGAACTTACCAGAAAAGTCTCCAACAATCACTGTCGCCACTGAGAAAATAAAACCAACTTTCATCATTAAAAACAGCGCTTTTTTATGATAAACATGATTGTTTCCCTTAAATAAACGGAAGGCCGCAATTGATGCAAGAACAAAAGCGCTTGTCATAAAGGCTGTAGATAATACGTGCGCAACTTTTGTAGGCATTGCTGGATTCAACATCGCAGCAATCGGATCGATATTAACCAAAGCTCCATTTACCAAATCGAAACCTTGTGGTGTATTCATAAAAGCATTGACAATCGTAATGAAAAACGCTGAGAAAGCTGCGCCTATCGCAACTGGAATAAGTAATAGCAAGTGTTTTTTCTGATTTTCAAAACGATCCCAAGTGTATAAGTATATTCCTAAGAATATCGCTTCAAAGAAGAATGCGAACGTTTCCATGAATAAAGGCAATGCGATGACGTGTCCAGCCAGTTCCATAAAGTTCGGCCATAATAACGATAACTGCAAACCAATGGCCGTTCCTGTAACAACACCGACAGCTACGGTGATAACGAAACCACGTGCCCAACGTCGGGCCAATAATATATAGTGTTCATCATTCTTTTTAATCCCAATCCACTGAGCAATCGCAATCATCAACGGAATTCCGACACCGATTGTTGCGTAGATTATATGAAACGCTAGTGTCAAACCCGTCAGTGTACGACTAAAAGTAACCGGATCATATTCCCAAAACATCTCACTCACCCCTTTATAGCTTTAAAGTAAACGACCTAGTAAGGAAATCACCATAATAATCGCAACGACAAAACTCAAGATAATCAACCAACGTTCGTGCTTTTTATACATGCAGATCCTCCCCTTTTGCTCTATGATAATCTATATTACCTAGGAAAGTCGAAAGTAATCCTGACAAAATCGTTCCGATTCAACGACAAATTTGTGAACATTTTCACAAAGTGGTTTAAAAAAACATCTAGCGATGCTTGTTTGTCTAATATCTTACATTCACAGTTTATCATGCAAAAACACTACATCCAAATGACGCGACTTTGATGTTCTGATATTACAAATTTATAGGGAGTAATACTAATTCGATAATCTCAGTTGGATGCTTTATCAGTTTAAAGGTGAATAGTGTATATAGAATGATACTTCCTGTTAATATGCCAAGTGACTACATCCATGGACTAACATAAAATATTTCATTTTGTTTAATAAACTGAAACCAATTCATAAGTACTAGGGTCCTACAATACAAATCATCATTCTTGCTAAAAAATCAGAACTTTACAATTTTTTCATGTTACTTTATATTGAGAAAAGTATTTAATTTACAAGAAAGAGTTCAAGGAGTCTTTTATGATATGAAGAAATACTACATAAAACATGAATCCAAGTTAATGTTGATGAGTCGGAAAAATCAATTATTCACTCTCTTCCTACTTTTGACCTTGTTGGCCTATATTTTTTTACTACTACCCGCTGAAGAACACCCAGAAAGTTTTAACCCGGCAGAGATGGAACAGCACTTGGAGCGAGTCCATGCGCAGCAAGAAACTAGGCGAGACAGAGGATTCACACATATGAGTCCTGTTCGAGGCACATCATATTATGCCCAGCGAGAACATTACTATCTCTTACATACTAAAATGCTTGAAGCATACGAAACAAATAATGTAGAACGATTTAGCAGGTTACGACTGGACTATATATTAAATAATCCAAGAGCTTATTTTGCTGAAAACCATACATTTAGTTTGTCTCTATATGTTGGGCAGGACCGATTAAAACAATACAATTCTACACTGCTTAAATATCAAAGTTTGATTAATAGAGACGAGCCTCTACGATTCAGTATGATTGAAGAGAAAACGGCTCTACAAAAACTTCACGAATTATTCAGCAGTCCCCTTACATATTTGATACTCTTCATAGCTTTATATATAAGTTGCGATGTTCTCATCCGTGACCGTTATAACCCATCAGTTACACAAGGTCTTCCGCTCTCTTGGTATCGAACGATCAATTTGAAGTGCGCAATAGCTTTTGGTTGGACTTTGATGTTAATTATGGGATTAATCGTACTCGGGACAATTCTGATTGGCATTAGATTCGGCTTAGGCGATCTAGGGATGCAGATCCCTATTAAAACAGATCTTACGACATACAACATCGACGCTTATGATTACCAAGCACTCGGTTTCATCTTATTAAAATCTTTCACATTGATGCTGATAATAGTGTGGCTATTAACACGTCTTAGTGCTTGGATCAGTTTGTGGATTCGTAATACTTGGGGGGTACTATTGATCAGCTCAGTCTTTCTATTCTCAGAATGGATGTATTTCGAGCGCAGAACTTATGAACTGTTCGGTATACATCTGAAATATTTCCCTCAGACTTATTTCGATTTTGGCCAGATTGCTGATCATGAAAAGAATTTTCTGATGTATACTGAAGTATTTACATTCAAGCAAGCTTTAATTGTGCTGCTGATAACAGTTTTGGCCATTGAAATCATGATAGCGATATCAGCAAAATGGGTGACAAAACGCCGTTTCTTTCAGGCGTAACGTTAGGAGATCAATAGAGTATGTTTTGGAATTTCACTAAATTTGAATCTAAAATTTTACTAACCAATAAAAAACATTTATTACTAGGGATTCTAATCATTCTTTTTTTCTTGCTATTCTATTTCTACTATTCTAATTCCAACCCTGAAACGGTTTCGGAGCAAAAAGAGAAAGAAATAGATATGTACAACTCTGCGATTGATCAGATAGAAAATGATGAAAGGGATGCGGATGAAGAAATTGTTTACGAAAGTTTACTCGAACAACTTTCGCTTATTCGATTCCAAAAATTTCACTTAAGACGTGGAGAATTTCAAGAATACATTAATTATGGCCTCGCTCTTAATGAAGAGAGACTCACTGTTCATCGTCTAGATAATGCGGGTATTCCCGATCATTTAATTTTTCCAGAAGTACAAATTCGTCAAGAGATCGAAACTCTAAATTACATCGATGAGCATAATTTGCCAGTTTTAACTGAACCATTTGTAGCTAGTGAAGCACTAGTACTTGCAATTAACACTCTAAGCGGCCTTTTGTTTGTCACCTTAATTCTTTTAAGTGGGAACGAGATTCTTGTTTACGAGCAGCGTCACGGGTCGGTGATGAAAGGTTTACCTATATTTTTCTTTCAAAAATCTTTAAGTAAAATAATGATACATTTTCTTTACTTGATGTTTGCTTTAATCCTTGGGGCAATCTCGATGATCGTCTACGCCAAAAACACAAATGGACTAGGAAACTTTAATAGCCCTACGATCATTTATTGGAATAACGATTTCCTTGCAGTGCCAGTTTGGCAATATGTAATCATTGCTTCGGCTTTCTTTATTCTTACAATAATTTTCATTTTATCGTTATCTTTACTAATGAACTACTGGATGAAAAACTCCTTTGCCAACCTGTTAGTTGGGCTGAGCATTGTTTTATTACCTTTACTGGTAACGTCAATTGGTGAAGATTGGAGCTTCATTCAACCTCTTACCGCACTTGATTTTAAGGGTATCTTATCAGGTGAGACGGCTTCAGCTTACAATAATCCTTCCATCGACTTATCATATGGGCTGATTTGGTTGGCTTTAATGTCTCTCATTGTTGTACTTGCAGTCTTAATGTCAATCAGAAACCAATTCCGAGAAAAGAACACAAAATTTGCTCGTTTGATTCCGGGCAGTGGGAGTGAACGCTAATGTTGAAGTTGAAAAATATATCCGTGGCCTTTAAAGATAATAAAGTACTTGATCAATTAGATTTTTCTGCTACTGAGGGAGAGGTGATTGGGATTGCTGCTCCTAACGGTACAGGAAAAACTACGATGTTCAATGTAATCTCCAATTATCTCAAACCTGATGAGGGTAAGGTAGTCTTTCAAGGGCAGTACGAATACAAGTCGGAGAAAGACCAAGTGAAAATTTACCAGGGTTTGACGAACCTCCCTAATCAAGATGACTTGTTTGAAGATCTTTCCGGTGTTGATCATATTAAACTGTTCGCAAATATGTGGAACGGGAAGAAAAAAGGAATTCAATCGATCATCGATGAATTAAATATGGATCATTATGTACGAAATAAAGTCAAAACCTATTCCCTTGGAATGAGGCAACGCTTGTGCTTTGCGATGATGCGTGCAGCTGATTCCTCGGTTATGTTGATGGACGAAGTGATGAATGGTCTTGATATTTCGAATGTAAGTTTAATTTCAGATAAGCTAATTGAAATGAAACACGAAGGCAAACTCATGTTTGTTGCCTCCCACCTTCTAGAAAACCTCGATATTTATGCTGATCGTGTGCTGTTTCTACGTGGAGGAAAGATTGTCCATGAGCATGATGTAAATAACAACGATGAAACGTTCATTAAGCTCGAACTCAACCCTACTGAATACGAAAACTTTATTCAAAAGCATGATGTACCAGAAAACCACCACTATATTTCTAAACGATTGCTTTGCATCCCGTTTAGTACACTTCCGTCCCCCGACCAGATGGAGTGGATCGAAATAGCACTGGAATATAACCATGACGAGTTGGATATCAGCACTCTAGGCACACTTGAATTTTATGAAAAGTATTACCATGATATTAGCTATATTAGGAATTAAATATATACATAGGAGTTTGTAGATAATGAAACCATTTATTTTATTATTTGGCTCAGTGTTACTTTTAACTGGCTGTACTGACAGATCTACGCCAGTCATCGACAGTTATCAGGGAAATTTCGAAATTGTCGGAGAGGAAAAATCTCAAATGGTACAAAATGTCAGTGAGCAATTGTTTGAGACGAGTGACAGAAGTAATGATAATGCTAGCAACATTGAGGAGTTTTTAGAACACGACGAAGACCGCACAACAATTAGCGTGAATTCTGGCCGTTATAAACTGGTTCCTAACGGTTCAGGAAATGTTTACGTATCGGATGAAAATAACGACATCATTTTTAGCGGTGTGCTTGGCTCTAGATACGGTGTTCCTACCATGACACTTGATATTCAAGACACGGACAATATCCTCTTCGATGGCCTAGCTAGCCTCTCAATTCAACCAGTAGAAACAGAAATGAAAACTGAACTCGGGGCGGGCATATGGCATGTAGGGAAAGATATCCAAGCGGGCACCTATGAAATCAGCTCCCCAGAAGGGCTGGGCTATGTACACATTTACGATCTTAATGAAGAACCTGAAGTCTATGAACTACTGACAAATGAAATGAGCTCGAACACTATTACAATTAATTTAGAAAAAGGTGAAGTTGTGAAAGTCCAAAAGCTTCCCGTCATCCTTTTGAATCCTGTTGAATCATAAAGGAAAGGAAATTTTATATGAGATGGACTTTTTTTAAACATGAATTGAAAACCATTGCCACTAGTATGTGCAGATCTATTCAGAAGATCAACAAACAAGAGTATACGAAGTAATCGGGGAGAAAGCGAAGCTTCATATAGCAAAATTACGCTTAATGAAGGAGAGAAGATTAGAGTAGAAAGCCTCCCATTCGTCCTTTTCGAACCAGTCGAATAATCAGGACGAATGGTCCCTTTTCTCCTCTTTTACAATTTTGAGCATTTTTCGAACATAATGCACCACGAGTGATAGTAATGCGATAATCAATAAAAGTCCAAAAAATATCCAAAGATATGCTAGGTATTCAGGTGCGGCCACTGCAACTGCAGCAACAAGTAATCCGCCTATCAAAAGGTATGTTATCAATCGAGCAATCATAAGTCTTAACCTCCAAAAAAATATTGACAACCATAGTATAAGGCATTATATTAATACTTGTCGATAAAATTAGTTTTGTTCATTAAATTGACTCCGTAGCTCAGCGGGAGAGCACTTGCTTGACAGGCAAGGGGTCGGTGGTTCGATCCCACTCGGAGTCACTGGGTGCCAAACCCCAAGAACCCCCCTCTTACGTGTGGAACCACGTGACTGGGGGGTTCTTTTTCTAATATTCAATTATGTAAATATATATCAAAAAAGGTTGTGACAAAAATTTGGTCCAACCTTTTTTTGATTGTTTAAAGAGATTTTTTGTTTTCGCGACTAGTTACTCCGCTCTTCTGACTTACCTTCTAGTTTAACCCCATTGATTTTGACTATATTCGTTCGCTTCATACAAGTCTATCAAGTCAACATCTGGATGTTTATCTTTGAACCAGTTCAAGGAGAATTCATTTTTGAATAAAACAACTGGTGTTCCATCTCGATCTTTTACTAACATATTACGTTCATCGAAAAGCGAATCATCTATTTTTTCATCGCCGATCCATCTTGGTACCCGTTCGCCAATATTCTCCAAGATTACTTCAGAGTTGTATTCATTCTGCATTCGATATTTGAATACGTCGAATTGAAGTTCACCAACCGCCCCGATAATATAAGACTCTGTTCGATATTTAGTGAACAGCTGAATAGCTCCCTCTTGAACGAGTTGTTCAATACCCTTTTTGAACTGCTTTGATTTCATAACGTTCTTCGCTGTTACTGTTTTATATTGTTCAGGTGGAAATTGTGGCAGTTCATCATATTCGAAAAGTTCTTTACCTTCTAAAATAGTATCACCTATGCGGTACACGTTAGGATCGTAAATACCGATAATGTCTCCAGCGTACGCTTCTTGTACGGTGTCTCGTGAAGAAGCAACAAATTGCTGAGACTGTGCAAGTTTTATGTTCTTTCCAGTACGAGCAAGTTTGACACTCATTTCCCGTTCGAATTTTCCTGAACAGACACGTACGAATGCCACTCTGTCTCTATGAGCAGGGTTCATGTTGGCTTGGATCTTAAAGATAAAACCTGAAAAATCAGGGTTATCTGGTTGTACAACCCCTTGAGTTGATTTTCTAGGAGCTGGTGGTGGAGCCATTGACATGAACGTATCAAAGAAGGTCTGTACTCCAAACGGTGCTAAGGCACTTCCAAAAAAGACGGGCGTTTGCTTACCCGATAACACTGCATCTAACGAGAATTCTTCACCAGCTTCATCCAGCAAGGATACTTCATCTTTTGCCAACTGAAACTCTTCTTTTGCTACCATTTGTTCATACTGAGGATCATCCAACTCATCATAAGGAATAGCTTTCTCTTCTTCATTGCTAGTAAATCGTACAAATTGATTACCATGTCGATCGAAATTCCCTAAAAACCTTTTCCCCATTCCTGCAGGGTAATTCATAGGATATGTTTCAATATCCAGAACTTCTTCGATTTCTTCTAATAAATCAAGTGGCTCGCGACCTTCACGGTCCATTTTATTGATGAACGTAAATATCGGTATCCCACGCATACGACATACCTTGAATAGCTTCTTCGTCTGAGCTTCAATTCCTTTTGTCGCATCAATGATCATGACAACACTATCTACTGCAGTTAATGTCCTGTAAGTATCCTCACTGAAATCTTCGTGACCGGGAGTGTCTAAAATATTGACTTCAAGTCCTTTGTATGGAAAATTCATCACACTTGAGGTAACAGATATTCCACGTTGTTTCTCAATCTCCATCCAATCCGAAGTAGCGAACTTTCCTGATTTTTTCCCTTTGACAGTTCCTGCTGACCGGATTAAATTCCCGAACAATAATAACGTTTCGGTCAACGTAGTTTTACCTGCATCCGGATGCGATATGATCGCAAAAGTTCTTCTTTTATTTGCTTCTTCATGTATACTCATTTCAGTTTCCTCTCAATGTCTACAATTATTATTCCATTCACATCTTATCATACTCGATATTACTCGGGTAGTAACTAAATCAAACATAAAAAAAGCTATAAAGCCTATTGGCCTTATAGCTTTCAATTCATCTTATTTTATTGTTCATCTAAGATTGTGATTTCTACGTTTCGTACGCCCCAGTCAAAAGCCTCTGCTTTTGTTGGTACGTGTAAATCAATTTTGTTACCTTTGATTGCTCCGCCAGTGTCAGCTGCGATAGCTTCACCATAACCTTCAACATATACTTTAGTGCCTAATGGAATAACATTTGGATCTACTGCAATTACTTTTGCATTTGGATTTTCGTTCAAGTTCGTTCCATTAGCAGTTATGCCTGAACATCCTGCACAATCAGCAGTATAAGCTGTTGCTGATACGGTGAAAGTTTCTCCCGCTACTTCTTGGGAAGCTTGTTCAACGTTAGACTCAGAAGCAGATGCTGATTCATCAGCTGCTTGTTCAGATTGACTTGATTCAGTAGCTTCGTTATTTGAAGTGCTTTGGTTTGCTGTCTCTGCAGTATATTGACCGTCAAGAGCTAGTTCCTGACCAACTAAGATTAGATCAGATTGTAAATCGTTCCATTGTTTAAGTTGGTTAACTTGTACACCTTGTTCTTGGGAAATTCCCCAAAGAGTATCTCCTGATTGGACTTTGTAAGTCCCTTCAGTGTTGGTGCTTCCTGATAACTTTATAGAATCTCCAGGGAGAATTAAGTTTGAATCTAAGTTGTTTATATCTTTTATTTCATCAACTGAAGTGTTGTGTTCTTGGGAAATCCCCCATAGAGTGTCTCCGCTTTTGACTTCGTGACTTCCGTCTGCTGCTGCAGAGTAAGCACCCGCTCCTGCAAGTACTATGCCTGTCGCAAGTGATACAGCGACTTTTTTCATGTTGCATTCCTCCTTTTAAATGGTACAAGCGTAGCTTAACATATGAATCTACCATTTTGGGTTACAGTGAGGTTAAGAAGAATTTACGCAGGTTACAATCATGTAACTTCATTTAAAAGAAGATAGATTAATAGAATTCGTTTAATACTTCTATAGTGCCTTATATTGATGGAACCAAGGTTGTGCATTCTCTAGTTGACTGGCTAGTTTGAATAAATCAGCATCATCACCTATTTGGCCAGTAAACTGCATACCCACCGGCAGTCCTTCATCCGTCCAATGAAGTGGTACACTCATAGAAGGTTGTCCTGATACGTTCGCAATTTGAGTGAAACTACAATATTCCATCATAGTAGTGTGCATCGAATGAATGTCATCAGATTGAAAAGAACCTAAAGTTTTCGGTGTGGTATTCATGACGGGTGAAAGCAAAACATCGAATTCTCGAAACATAGATAGATATTTTTGAACTTCTAATTGAATAAGTACTCTTGACTCCTCATATGTGAACGCTGTGAGCTTTTCCCCTTCCTTCAAAACGTTAAATGACAATGGCTCTAGGTTTTTTTCTGAGGGCTCTTCTCCACTCGCCTTTCCGAGGTGGTCGATGATAACGGAGCCCGCAGCCAACCAGATATTCATAAAGTGTTTTGTAAAGTTTGAGAAATCAATAGGAGGATCCATTTCCACAACTTCATGGCCTAATCCCCTCAATAATTGAACGGTCTGATTCAGAGCTTGACGAGTATCCTGATCGATTTCTACCTGACCACCGAAATCTGAAGAATATGCTATTCGTAATTTCTGAGTAGGCTTTTCAAGGGATGAAGAGAAACTGGAACTTTGATCAAGTGTGGGATATAGTTCATACGAAGTCCCACCCTTCAATACATCAAGTAAACCTGCACTATCCCTTACTGAACGCGTAACAGCATGGTTAACTGACAAATGATTCATATACATAGAGTATGGTAGTACCCCACGAGATGGCTTGAATCCAAAAAGCCCGCAGGCGGAAGCAGGAATTCTAATTGAGCCTCCCCCATCACTTGCATGTGCGAACGGAATCATCCCTGATGCCACTGCTGCAGCTGCCCCACCACTTGATCCACCAGCTGATAACGTCGTGTTCCATGGGTTCCTTGTTGGACCGAAAAGGGTAGGCTCTGTTGTAGGTAAAAAACCGAATTCTGTGGTATTCGTTTTTCCTAGAAAAACGAGGCCAGCCTCTCGAAATCTACGAACAATTTCATCATCCTGAGTAGGTGTGAAATTTTGTAACATTTCGGATCCACTGGTAGCTGGATGTCCTTTAATCGAATTCAAATCTTTTATAAGGAAAGGCATACCTGAAAAAGGACCGTCGAATATTTTCCCTTCCTTCACCTGATGGAGTGCCTCATCGAACATTTCATACACGACAGCATTCAAATTTTGATTTTTCTTTTCAATTTGTTCGATATAATATCGAGTCAACTCTAATGAAGAGATCTCTCGTCTATCAATTAACTCTTTTTGTCTTGTTGCATCAATGTGTTGTAACGCTTGTAGGTTTGACATACATTCAAATCCTTTCAATAATTCTTCTAATTAATATTGATAAATAGTTTGATCCAAATGTGTTTCCTCGTTCAATGCAATTTTGGCAATTTCTAAACCTAAAAAAGGACCACTTGTCATACCGGAGGCTCCAAGACCGTTTGCTATAATTAACTTTTCATTTGTCGGATGTTTTCCGAAAACCGGATGATTTTTTTCACCTATTGGTCTGAACCCTACTCTAGATTCGATTATTTCAGCTTCCTTCAACCCTGGTGCAAATTTAAAAGCAACTTTTAAAAGATCGAATACAGCAGAAGCAGATTGAAAACTTTCAAAATCGTGATTTTCATGGTGCTCAGCGCCAACTAATACCTCATGATTATTGAAGCCTACTATATATTTGTTGTTCGGTAACATTACAACAGGCCACTTTGAAGTATCTGCTTCAGGTAAGCGAAGTTTAATTGTCTGTGTTTTTGTCGAATAGACATTAAAATTGATACCTACTTCTTTTAATAATGAATTTGCCCAAGCACCAGTTGTGACAATCACTTTTTCAGCTTCAAGGGTTTGATCATTAACATGGACTCGTGGCAAATCGTTACGCTTCAATTCAGCTTGTCCTTCTATAATTTCTGCACCATGGTATTTGGCACCTTCTATCAATGCATTGCGAAAGATTTCGCTATTGACTTTAGCTCCTCCCTCAATGAAGACTGCACCCATCCGGTCCCCCACAACTGGCACGGATTTTGAGATGCTTTCTCCTTTCACGAGAGAAACTTTACCAATTTCGGGAGCTGCTGTCCTTCTATCTTTTGCATCTTCCATCATTTTTTCTAATTTGTCATGACTCTTGTGTAAATGGTATGAACCAACTTGGTCGTAGCCTAAATGATTGATTCCGATTTCCTTTAGTCGACCGATCAGTTGAGGATAGTAAGATGCACCTAATCGAATTACATCGTACAATTCTGGATTTTGTTTTTGTGAAAGCCATGGGCTGATGATACCGGCAGAAGCTCTTGTCGCTTCGCCAACGTCCTTTTTATCAATTAAAATGACTTGATGACCTTTTTCAGCGAGATGGAAGGCTGTAGAAGCCCCCAGTATTCCTGCTCCGACTATGATATATGGTTTCATGAATTGTACTCCTTTTTAGAAAAGCTTGGCTTGACGCCCAAAATTTTTCACATACTATTATCCATTAACAATGTTATACATTCTAAAGTTCTAAACAAACCCCATTTAAAGTCTACCAATACAAGCTTCATCATGCGAAAAATATTATGGTACAGTTAGTATAGGAAGGAGCTTGAAAATGACCGAGATTATTGGTTTTGAACGTGATATGTATCCATTTCAAACTTTCTCCATGACACATATATTGGCGATTGCTTTTATGTTTCTTTCCATTGCAGTTTTATATAAACTCCGCCATCAACTTCACTCTTATAAAAAAATCGTGACCGTTTTTCTTGTTTTCCTTTTACTTATAAGCGAGATCACTTTTCACCTTTGGTTTCTTTGGAATGGTCGCTGGGATGTAAGTATCAACCTACCACTTCAGCTTTGTTCTTTATCCATATACTTATGTGTGTTCATGCTGATTTCCAAAAATTATCGTGTATTCGAAGTGTGCTTTTTCATAAGTATGGCTGGAGCAGTCATCGCAATCATAACACCAGAACTATTCTTCGGTTACCCTCATTTACGGTTCTTTCAGTTTTTTATTGCACACATAGCCATCATACTTTCATGTTTCTATATGTTATGGGTTGAAAAGTTCTTACTTACTTTTTCATCTGTCATTCGCTCATTTGTGTTTCTTAATTTATTAGCAACCATCATTTTCATCATAAACCAACAACTTGGATCTAATTATATGTTCCTGGCTCACAAACCTAGTAATTCAAGTATCATCGACTATCTCGGGCCTTATCCTTGGTATATCTTATCACTAGAGATAGTAGCAATTCTAATCTTCTTACTTATATATTTGTTGGTATCAAAATTTCAACGCAAGCTCTTTTAAATGAATGTATTCAACCATATCATTACCAAATTAAAATATTAGAGTGTTAAAATAAATTCGTGATTCGAAATAATTAGGAGGTCTGTTCATGTCTAACCATTTAATTGTACTTAATAAAGACGAAGATACGCTTTCTATCGTCGATATGGAAAGTAAGAAAGTCGTCCAAACAGTCGAAACATCGCACAACCCTCACGAGATAGTCGTTTCAAAAGATGCTAAGAAAACTTATATCGCTTGTTCTCTAGGAAATAAATTAGATGTCATGGATAATGATTCTTTTCAAATCATTAAAACGATCGAACATGTAGATTTCAAATTTCCTCATGGGGTGGAGCTTACGAATGATGGTAAGAAACTATATCTAGCTTCAACTTTTACAAGTAAAATCTTTCTGATTGATACAGAAACTGATGAAATTGAAAATGTATTTCCTACTCACCAGAAGCATTCTCATATGATCTCCTTCTCACCAGACGGCAAGACTGTTTATGTTCCTAATATCGGAAGTGATAATGTCACAGAAATTGATGTTGAGAGTGAATCAGTCGTGAATCATTTCCCTGTAGGGAAAGGGCCTGAAGGATTAGCTGTACATCCAAACGGGAAGCATATATATGTAGCGAACCAAGATGAAGATACCCTATTTGTAATCGATCGCGAAAACTATGAGGTTTTGTTTAAAAGAAAAATCGGTGCATGCCCAGTTCGTTTGGTATTTTCTCCTGATGGTAAATATGCTTTGACCGCTAACCGCTATTCAGCTGATATCTCAGTGATTTTAACTGAACAGAAAATTAATGGACAAGTTAGGCCGTGGGAAATTAAACGCATTCCTGTCGGCATCTGGGCTGGTGGAATCGTATTCCGACCTGACGGAAAATTCGCTTATGTTGCTAATAATAAAACCAACGATATTTCAATTATTGATATGGAAACCTTAAAAGAAACTGAAAGGATTGAGGTTGGAATCCATCCAGACGGCATTGCTTATTTATCTAAATAATTGAAGGAAGGATGAAAAAATGGCACAAGAAATTAAAGGAAAAGTTGCGTATGTCACTGGGGCAGGTAGTGGAATCGGCAAAGCTACCGCCCTCTCATTAGCAAAAGAAGGTGTACATTTAGCCCTGATTGCAAGAACTGAAAGTAACCTTCAAGCAGTGGCAAAAGAAGTTGAGAGCTATGGTGTGAACGTCGCTTTTGAACCAGTAGATATTTCAGACCTAACTGCCGTTGAACAGGCGATCCTGGATTTGAAAAATAAAGTTGGCCCTGCTGATATTCTAATCAATAACGCAGGAATCGGATCGAAAGGAACGATGTTAGATGCTGATCCTGCAGAATGGAAGCGTGCTTTTGAAGTGAATGTATTTGGTACCTATCATGTAACGAGAGCCGTTCTTCCCCACATGATTGAAAAAGATCAGGGAGACATCATAAACATCTCTTCTAGTAACGGCTTGAAAGCCACTGCGGGAGCGTCAGCATATAGTGGTTCTAAATTTGCTGTGCAAGGAATGATGGAAGCCTTAATGCAAGAGGTCAGAAAAAATAACATCCGTGTTTTCACAATGAACCCTAGTCTCGTCGCGACGGAACTCGCATTTGGTGAACAATTAAATGAAAAGAATGCAGATAAATACATGCAGCCAGAAGATTTGGCTGAGTTCATGATTGCACAATTGAAGTTGGATCAACGGATTTTTATCAAACAATCACTGCAGTGGGCGACGAATCCATTTTAATAGCTAACTAAAACAATCTCCGGGATTTTCTCGGAGATTGTTTTTGATAGGACCTATTCATTCTTTTCTTCGGTTACCTCAATCTTGAGTAAAAGAACAAACTCGTTTTCACTGATCATGTTTTCTATTGATTCTTCATCTTTTAGATCAACTGTACTGATAGAACCATCTTTAGATTTTCTATATGTAGCTAGTATTGTAGGTTCACCTAAGTTTAATTTGAGCTCCTCCTCATCCCCCAAAGCGTAACCCCAAGAAGTTGCCTTTCCAGTTTCATTATTTATATTTGTATCAGTTATGGAAGAATGGGATTTTACCCCAGGACCATAGAGAAACAAAGAAGTATCTTCAGAGTTTGGATTAATCATCCCAAAACCTAAGTGATCTTCGCTCTCTTCCTGCGGGCTAAGGTCATAGGTTAACTGTCCAAAAGGTTCAGAAGCTTTTTTTCCATTCTCATACTTTTCAACCCAAAGATTTACCCACCTTTGGTCAGCTTCAGGCAAATAAAACTCAAAATCAAACAAGATACCCAGACTCAAATCTTCAAATGTCTTTATGTATTCAGAGTCCGGATTCATTGAAATGGTCGGACGTTTATCCTTGTCATATAAGTCTGAACAACCCACACTTATCAAAGTAACGGCAATAAAGGTTACGATTAATATAATCAAACGCTTCACTAGGTCTATACATCCTCTCTCCAATTTTCTTTACTAAGATATCTAAGTTCATATTATTAACCATAATTTTACCATATTCACATGGATGTAAATTAAAACCATAAAAAAACGTCCCAATTCAAAAATGAATCAGGACGAAAAGTAATTGTGTTATTTAGTTGAAAGTAACCCCTTCTTTATATCTTTGAATATCAATACAAAATACGATCCTCCAACCTTCTGGATCTTCGAACGTATATCCTTTATCGCTCCAATAAGGATTCAAAGGTTCCACAGGTTTGTAACCATGTGCCATTAGCTCTTCTTTGATTTGAACTATTTCTTCTTTCGTTTCAAAGTAAAAGACAAGCAAGTGGTCTTCAGAAGGAGCTCGCGTTTCAAGGTCATGTTCACTTTCCAGTAGTTCTAAATGAACTTTTTGATCTGGTAAACCAATTAACAGTCCATGATACCCGTTGTGATTGAACTCACCTATTTTTTCTAAATCTAAAACCTCTACATAAAAATTTCTCATTTTTTCGAGGTTGTTCGTCGGTCTTGCGATTCTCATATAACTCCAAGCGTTCATTACCCCATTACTCCTTCTTAAATTCCTTATCGCTTCGCACGGTATCAAAATGGCGAACTTGCTTTTCAATTTCTTCTCTTTTTGATTCCAAGAATGGTGGTAATGATAACTTTTCACCAAGAGTTTCATAAGATTCATCACCCATGAACCCAGGCCCATCTGTCGCCAGTTCAATTAAGATCTGTGGTGCGACTCTTGCGTATAATGATTGGAAAAAGAAACGATCGACGATTCCTGAGTTTGGAAGTCTTACTTGTTCATAACGGTCTCGCCATTGTTTCAATACTTTCTCATCTTCCACACGAAATGCTGCATGGTGAACTGTACCAAAACCTTGCACTGCCTGAGGTAATAACTTGTTATGCTCGACTACGATTTGGCCTCCGTTACCGCCTTCACCAACTTCGAACAAATAAAATGAGCCCTCTTTCTCAACTTCCTTAAAGTTGTAGATTTTTTCAAGAATCATTTTAAAGTTGTCCACTTCATCAACTCTAATATGGAGTGGACCTAGCCCCGTAATTGCGTATTCCAATGGCACTGGGCCATCCTGCCAAGGAGTTCCTGCTTTTACTCCATGATCATTCTCATCAGAAATCAACTGGAATTGCTGTTCGTCAAAGTCAACAAGGGGTAAAACTTTTTTTCCGAAAAGATCTTGTATCCCCTTATGTTCGACTCCTAAACGATCTAAACGTTTCACCCAGTAATCAAGTGCTTCATCGGATGGGACTCGGAAAGCCGTTCTGAATATTTCATTCGTTCCGTGTGAACCTTTTGGGATTCCTGGAAAATCGAAGAAAGTCATATCCGTTCCAGGGTTTCCTTCATCATCGGCAAAGAACAAATGGTACGTCTGTATATCATCTTGGTTCACTGTTTTCTTAACCAATCTCATACCTAATACATAGGTAAAAAATTCATAGTTTTTTTCAGCACTGCTAGTAATCGCTGTTACGTGGTGTATTCCTTTTAACCCTTCCATTTACAACCCTCCACAAAATATCTCGAATTCATAATAATTATAACAAAAAATATTTAAAACATCTTCTCATTGGCTTATTAGCTTAATTATCGACTTCCATCAAGTTTTGTAATTCAGATTTATTTTCCAAAAGGTCTTCTAACGTATATTGATCAATCACTTTGAGAAATTCTTTCAGAGCTACGTTAACAATATTCTTCAGCTTACATGCGGGAGTAATAATACAATAATTATCATCTTTACTGAAACACTCGAACATTTCAAAATCGCCTTCCATCAACCTCACTACTTGTCCGATGTTGATTTCAGAAGGGTGCTTTGAAAGCTTGATCCCTCCGCTTCTCCCTCGAATTGTTTGGAGAATCTCAGCTTTATTTAGTTCATGGACAATCTTTCCTATATGATTTTCAGAGATATGGAAGACTTTCGAAATATCCTTCTTATTTGCCAGCTCGCCATCTGGGACAGAAGCTGTATATATCAATACTCTCAACGCGTAATCCGTATATTTTTTCAGTTTCATAAATAACCCTCTTCTAGTCTTTTTCTTAATTTTATCATACAAAAGTTTGTGAAATTGTTAACAAAGTTTTCATAAATATTATATTAAACGTATTGTATTCAAAATTCAAAGCATCTATCATTAAACATGTATTCAAAATACATCTTTTGGAGGTTTTCTAAATGACAACTACAATTACAAGTGGATTAGACGAAAGAACAAGAGACATCATCAAATCGACTGTTCCCGTTTTAGCTGAACACGGTGAGGCGATCACGACTCACTTTTATAAGAGAATGTTTGCTGATCACCCTGAACTGAAAAATATTTTTAACATGGTCCATCAAAAAGAAGGTAAGCAACCAAGAGCATTAGCGAATGCGGTGTATGCTGCAGCAAAGCATATTGATGACCTGACCGTCATTGCACCAGCTGCTGAAAAAATTGCAGAAAAACATGTCAGCTTGAACATCAAAGCTGAACATTACCCTATCGTTGGTAAGTACTTATTGATCGCTATTGAAGAGGTTCTCGGTGACGCGGTGACTGACGAGGTGATCGATGCTTGGGGAGCCGCCTATCAAGAAATTGCAGACCTTTTCATCAAAATTGAAAAGGAAAAATATGACCACTCACCGTGGAACGACTTTATCAATTTCAGTATTGCTGGAAAAGTTAAAGAGAGTGAAGAGATCACTTCTTTCTATTTAAAACCTGTCGATCATAGAGCTTTACCATCATTCAAGCCTGGTCAATACTTGACGATTAAAGCGGAAATTCCAGGAGAAAAATATACGCATCTTCGCCAATACAGTTTGTCTGATGCTCCAAACGAGAATCACTTCCGCATCAGTGTTAAGAAAGAAAGTGGTAGAGGAGAACTTCCAGCAGGAATTGTGTCTTCATGGCTCCATGATCAAGTACAAGAAGGTGATATCATTCCAGTGAGTGCACCGGCTGGGGACTTCTATCTCGATACGGAAAAAGATTGTCCAATTGTTTTATTAAGTGGAGGTGTAGGGCTTACGCCATTATTAAGCATGAAAAAAACAGCTGAGAAGTTGCACCCAGGCCGTAAAATCTATTTCATTCATGCTGCACGTAACGGTTCAGTGCACGCACTTAAAGATGAAATGAATGGCGAGAATACATTTATCGTGTATGAAAAACCTAGTGATGAAGATCAGGCTTATGATAGGAAAGGTATAGTGGACTTAGAATGGTTGAAAACAGTAGTTCCTAAAGAAGCCGACTTCTATTTCTGTGGACCTGAAGGATTCATGAGAGCAATTAATACATCATTAAAAGATTGGGGAGTTCCTGGAGAGCGTATCAACTATGAATTTTTCGGGCCTCAAGGAAACTTAGA
Organism: Halalkalibacillus sediminis; assembly: GCF_002844535.1. Classification (NCBI taxonomy): domain Bacteria; kingdom Bacillati; phylum Bacillota; class Bacilli; order Caryophanales; family Bacillaceae; genus Halalkalibacillus; species Halalkalibacillus sediminis. The sequence goes on along the minus strand of NZ_PJNH01000001.1, from coordinate 208,353 downwards.
TTAATTATATGAATTTTAATAGTGAGATTCTAAACCACTAGCACTCGTGCTACAATAATTGATATAAAAGACGGCATGAGTGAGGAGAAATACGATGGCAGAGATATTTGCTTTTATTTTTGTAATAAGTATGTTGGGGCTTATTTTAGGGATGATCTATCCTAGAATCATTTTCATGTCCAGTAGAAAAAAAGTGCTTCAAATCTTTTTACCTATTCTAGTGATATGTTTCATTATGATCGGCGTTTTCGGAGAACCAGTTGAAGATGAACTTTCTGATAGCGAAGACACAGAGGAAATCGAAGATGAAGAAACAGCTTCTAATCAAGGTGATCTTGAATCAGATTCACGTGATGAGCCTGAGGAGGAAGCTGAGACTAACTCCAGCGAGGACGATAACAAAGAAAAAGATGACACTGGATCCGACGAACCTGATAAGAATACCGAAGAACAGGACCCTAGTAAGAACAAAGAAGAATCATCTGATGACACTGAACAAAGCAATAATGATGTAAACAAGTCAGAAGAGACTAGCGATCAGTCAACTGATTCTGATAAATCCAACGGTCCTACTGACTCGGTTGCCGCAACAGTAACAAGAGTAGTAGATGGTGACACGATTGAAATACAAATCAATGGTCAAGAAGAACAGGTTCGATTGTTATTAGTAGATACACCTGAAACCAAACATCCCTCCCTACCCGTACAACCATTTGGTCCAGAAGCTAGTGAGTTCGCAAAACAAAAACTTTCAGGTAAAGATATACAACTAGAATATGATGGCCCAAAACGTGATAAGTATGATCGATTGTTAGGGTATATTTGGGTGGACGGCCAGATGTTCAACGAGATGCTATTAGCAGAAGGGCTAGCACGATTAGCTTACGTTTATGACCCACCTTATACACATTACAATGCTTATGTAAAAGCTCAAACGAAAGCTATGAATGCAGGAAAAGGTATATGGAGCATCGAGGGCTATGTACAAGAAGATGGATTCAACCACGAAGGTGAAAATTCATCGAATAGTGATTCAGGTGCTTCCGAATCAACAACTTCAAATAGTAATAGTTCGAATAACACTTCTTCCAACGGTAATTTAAAATATGACCCTGACGGACCCGATCGTGATTGCGGTGACTTCGATACTCACCAAGAAGCTCAAGACTTTTACATCGCTGCTGGAGGACCTGATAAAGATCCCCACAGATTGGACCGTGAAAACGATGGTTTAGCATGCGAAAGTTTACCTTAGTTGCAACAAAGCAGCCCAATCCTAAACAATAGGACTGGGCTGCTTTTTTAATTAATAGTCTTCGAGTAAATAACTACTTTGTATTCAAATTCTCTTTTAGAAACTTCCATACCTCTTTCCTCAAAATAAAAGGATAAAAGTTTCCTTGCCTCGGCAATCGAATCGAAACTGAACGTGGTATGAATCAATTCATAATCAAAACCTCGCTCTTTCCAGAAATCAACGCTACTAGATAAAGGACCTGGCGAAGGAGAAAGCGAAGTGAATTCATCATCTCCATAGTTATCAACGATAATGAATTTTCCTCCAGGTCTAATAACTCTCTCGGCTTCTCTTACTCCCTCATCGACACCTTTCATTCCACTGAAAAAGAAAGCCCACGTCGCATAGGCAGCATCCAATGAATTATCATGAAATGGAATTTGTTGGGCTGTTCCTTTAATCCATGCAAGGTTTTTATTTATATCAATCATATGATCATCAGGTTCCATAGGTAAAACTAGTCGGTCCTTTTTGTTTAGCTTTTCTGATGTATAGCCATTACCAGCACCTATGTCGATGACTGTTCCGTTCGGTAAATTTAGGTTCAGATAATCTATCACTTTACCAGGACGATCCATACATCTTCTTTCAATTTCAAATAGTTCAGGATGTGAAGCACCATAAAAATCTATTATTTGTTCATTTTTCAACTATTAGCCTCCTAAAATTATTATTGGGAGACTAAATTCCTCAATTTGACCACTTCATTCACCTCTATCAAATAGTTAAGTTATTCCACTTTAAACAATTCTTCATCACCAATGGCATGTTTCAACCCGGTAATGGTTCCTTGATGAATACCTTCATGCCAAATGACAAAATGAAAAGCATCCTCTATCGTTTCCAAGACGAAATCTTCAGTTAATGCAAACGGCTGAGGGCCTTTTTCATTTAGTTGCCCTGTAAAAGTAGCTTCCATACGATCAGGTTGCTCCTTTAGTAATTGACGCAGTTCCTCTAGTGAAGGCAGATCACCATCCCAATCTTGCGGGCTTGTCCCTCTGTTAAACCATTTTAAAAAATGCTCCGGCATTGGTGGCTTTTCACCAATAAATGCGTATAATAAGTTTTCTTGAGCAACAAAAATATGACCTAAATTCCAACGAATATTATTTGTGAAACCAGCTGGCTGTTTATCTGCATTCTCTTCTGAAGTAGCATCTAGAGCTGCAATCGTGCGCATACGAATGAAGCGCAATTGAGCGAATAGTGTTTTCTCATTCATAATAAAACCCCTATTAAGAATATTGTAGTTCTTCTTTTTACTATTCGATAAAATATTCGGAATTCCTCCATAATCATGAAATAAGCACTTGTTCGCGAACGAACATAGTGCTTAGACATTCTAAATTCAAAACAGATTCTTATCACCATGAGCATGCTTTAAACCAATAATTACACCTTGGTGTAACCCTTCATGCCAAATCATGAAATGGACCACCTCTTCTATCTTTTTCATGGAGTAATCTTCTGTCACATCGAAAGGCTCGACACCAAGATCTTTTGTTCTGCCAGTCAACTTTTCTTTCATACGATGGGGCTGATCTGATAAATGCTTTCGAATTTCAATTAAAGTAGGGACATTACTACCCCAATCTGAAGGACTTGTTCCACGATTGAAAGATTCAAAGAAGTTAGCTGGCATCTCCGGTTCAGCACCCAGCACGTTGTGAATTCTCTTTTCTTGAGCGACAAAAATATGGCCTAAGTTCCAGCGAATGTTATTATTAAAACCATCTGGCTGTTCATCTAAAAACTTCTCATCTGTTGCATCCAACATAGATAATGTCCTATTTCTGATAAACATAAGTTGTGCAAAGAGCTCTTCCTCAGTCATTTCAAACACCCCTTTCACAGCATTATATCAAAAAGCATACCTTTAACCAGGTATGCTTTATAAATCTATTCCATTGTATTTCCTTTAGGTGGAATCGGGCTGTGTTTAAGGAGTTTAGCGAAATAAATGGTATTATAGGCTAGCATTTTCACATGAGATTGTGTGAACTCATTTTCTCGTCCATTTGCTTCCATATAAGATGGACCAGGACCAGCTTCTCCTACCCAATAAGTATCGACATTCGGCGGAATGGTGAAACCGATATGCGAAAGTCCATAAAGAATAGACATTGCAGCATTCTTAGCACCATCCTCATTTCCTGTAATAACCGTGCCCCCGACTTTGTTGTAGTAAACACTTTGACCTTTATCGTTCGTATGAGTACTGCTGCCATACAAACGTTCTATAGCAACTGTTGCTAAGCTACTCTTTTCACCTAACCATATAGGGCTACCTAGAATCAAAATGTCCGACTGTTTCACTTTATCCAGTATTTTGGGCCACTCATCTCCTTCGCCCAAATCGTCCGTGATGCCATAGGGGATCTTATAATCAGCTAAACGAACAACTTCAGTATTGACTCCTTCTTCTTCATATATCGATTGCACTTCACGAAATAAAGCTTCAGTATTAGAATCCTCTTCTCCACTTTTAAGAGAAGCATTCAGAAAAATCGCTTTGATCTCCGACATAGATTATCCTCCTATCTAGACTGATAGGAGTCATATTCCCCTATAATTTATCGCATAAACTATAAGAGCTCGCTTTGTGATAGTTAGTTGGCTTTGGCTTTCTTTTTTGTCGTGCTCTTTTTCTTTTTGCCTTTTTCTGTTTTTTTCAGCGAAGCTTCTAATGCATCCATCAGATTTGTTACATTATCAGTCGTCTTAGGCTCTTTTGCAGTAGTCACTTCTTCTCCATCTTTTTTCTTTTCAATCACTTCAAGTAAAGCTGTTCGATATTCATCGGTATACTTCTCAGGCTCAAATGAAGTTGTCAATTGTTCAATCAGTAGTTTTGCAGTATCCAGTTCCTTTTTCACTACCTTTTCATCTTCAGGGACATTAGGCACTTCTTGAACGTTTCGAACTTCATCCGGGTAATGGATCGTCTCCATAACAATCGTATTGTTGTAGATTCTGACGATTGCTAATTGTTGTTTGGAACGAATCGTAATTTTTGCAACACCAATTTTCCCTGTATCTTCAAGCGCTTTTCTCAAAAGTGAATAAGCTTTAGTTCCGCCTTCATTCGGTGACAAATAATAACTCCGTTCGAAATATATCGGGTCGATATCTTCCAATTTCACAAAGTCCATGATTTCCACTGACTTATCGTGACTCTCTTCTTTAATCGCTTCTAATTCCTCGTCTTCTAACACGACGAATTTATTTTTCGTGTATTCAAATGCTTTAACAATATCATCATTCCCAACCTCTTTATCACACACAGGACAGACTTTTTCATATTTGATTGGTGATTGGCACTCTTTATGCAGATTACGTAATTTAATATCTTTATTTTCTGTTGCTGAATGTAGTTTCACAGGTATATTTACCAAACCGAAACTGATTGTCCCTTTCCACATCGTATGCATTCGATCATCTCCTTTCCATATAGGTTTGACCAATTTTTCATAAAAATTCTATATAGAGAAAAAGTAATAACTAAAGAAGGTGTGAATTATGCTAAAACCAATGTTACCGACTCTCTATGAGGAAGCTCCACGCGGAAAAGAGTGGAGTTATGAAATTAAATATGACGGGTTCAGATGTGGATTGGAATGGGACAACCAGAAAATAACTTTGTGGAGTAGGAACGGAAAAGACTTAACTAAGAAATTCCAGGAGGTCATCGAGTGGTGTGAGAGATCTAAAGATCATTTCCAAGAGCACCTGCCTATTTACTTAGATGGAGAGCTTGCAGTACAAAACACTAGCGTTCAATCAAACTTTGAAAAGATACAACAAAGAGGTCGTATGAAACGAGCTGAAACAATTAAACTTCAAAGTCAATCTAGACCTGCTACATTCTTTGCTTTTGACATACTGTTACTGAACGGAAAATCAATTAGAAGCCTCACTCTACAACAACGAAGGGAAAAATTAGAGAACCTAATACCAATTGAAAATAATGAAAACAATCGAATCAAGGTTGTTCAAAGTACTTCGAATCTCGATGGTTTATGGGATGAGGTTTTTCTTCATAGAGGAGAAGGAATCATTGCCAAAAAAATTAATTCAAAATACGAGGCCGGTAAGAGATCCCACGAGTGGAGAAAGATAAAAAACTATAAGACAGTTCAAGGAACGATCACCCAATGGAATCCTGAAAATGACTATTTCTCAATATCGGTGACGGAACAAAATCAATGGATTAACATTGGTAAAGTTAAAAACGGGTTCTCAACTGAAAACAAGCAGACCTTATCAACTTTTTTTCACAAAAACGGTGAAAAGCTTCCAGATTCTTCTTTCCAAGTTCCCCCTTCTATATGTGCTGACATTCATTGCTTAAATGCAAAAGATGGAGAGCTGAGAGAACCTAATTTTGGTCAATTTCGCTTTGATCTTGTAGCAGATTCGTGCACTTACGAAAATGTACTGCAAGGATTAGCACAATTTTCTGAAGAGATCGATTTATCTAATCTGGAAAAGCAATTTTTCAAATATCAGTCTAAATTAGATTTTCTTATATATATTCGTTTAATAGCTCCTTACCTTCTTCCACATCTGAAGGATCGTCTTTTGACTGTCATCCGTTATCCTGATGGAGTCGAAAATGACCATTTTTATCAAAAACATGTCCCTAGCCATGCCCCCACCTTTATAAAAGGAGTAGGAAAAGAAGAAGAGAAGCATTTGGTTTGTCAAGATTTAAAAAGTTTAATCTGGATTGCAAACCAAGCGGCTATTGAATACCATGTACCTTTTCAAAAATATATGCATGACTCCCCTTCGGAAATGGTTTTCGATTTAGATCCTCCTTCAATCAACCAATTTCCTTTGGCTGTGGAGGCAGCTCAGCTTATTAAGAAAATGTGTGAACATCAAAATTACCCAACCTTTGTCAAAACATCTGGTAGAAAAGGTTTGCAAATTCATATTCCATTAATGGATCCTATGTCTTATGAACAAACAAGAGAATTCATGAAAGCTGTATCATCCGTATTGGTTGAAAATTACCCAGAGTCTTTCACTGTCGAGCGCCTCAAAAAGCATCGAGGGAATCGTCTTTACATCGACTATGTTCAACACGCAAAAGGGAAAACGATCATCGCACCCTACTCACCAAGAGCAACTCGAGAAGGTACTGTTGCCACTCCACTATTTTGGAATGAGGTTGAGGAAGGTTTAGACCCCACTCAATTTACCATAAAAAATATTATGAAGAGAATTGAAGAAAAAGGCTGTCCTTGGGGTGAGCGATACTTCCTAACAAAAACGATGTAATGTATTTACCTTCAAATAATGACACCTGTCGAGTTTTCTTATATATTTATTGTAAGACAAATTAATTAGGTGAATTTTACTATGACAATCTATCAGACTTTTATGAAACGCCTATTGATCAATTATGTGATTGGTTCATCAGTAGCAGTTTTTGTTGTTGGTGGGATATTTATTTTCACTACGCTTTCGCTTTCCATGAGTGAAATGTATTTGATGGCAGGAACGATATTGGTTTCTGTCTTGATTATGTTCATTTGCGAATTTCTTGTATTTCGCAAAGACTTAAGAATCATAAAGCTCTCATTAGTAAAAAAAGATCTAGAAAACGCTCATTTAAAACTGGCACATGAACAATTAAAAAAATTCCCCTTCTTGACCGTAAGGAGAATTATGTTACCGCATTTGCTCGGTTTTGCTATACCAGCAGGCAGCCTTTCATTCAGTTTCATTCAGATGGGATATCTCGATGTTCCTTATTCGTTTATAAGTTTTGCCTATATCGGTTCCATTCTGATAGCAGCGATGCATGCGTTGATAGAATATTTCTTAACATTAAGAGCCATTCAACCCGTATTGTTTTATTTGAAGGAACTCGCTTCTGATCATAACCTTACTTTATCTTTGAATGAAGAGGTTCAAATATCTATTCAGAAAAAATTGCTAGCAAGTTTTCTGGTCATAGGATTATTCCCTATACTTTTATTCACGTTAGCTGCCCAAATCCGCTTGGTACAAATTTCAGAAGTGCTAGCGAACCAGTACTGGCAGTGGGCCAGCATCATAATTTTATTAAGTATTATATTCTCTGTTATAGGTGCACGTCTTATTTCTCAATCCATACAACAGCCTATCAGTACGATTTATGATGGAATGCAGAAGGTGCAAAATGGAGATTTAACCATCCGTGAACACGATTCCTATACGGACGACTTTTCTCGATTAATCAAAGGGTTCAATCACATGGTAGACTCTTTAGAAACCAAAGACCATACAAATCAACGATTACTTGACAGTTTCATTCAAACACTCGCTACGGCATTAGATGCAAGAGATCCTTATACCGCTGGACATTCTATCAGAGTATCTGAATCATCCGTTGAAATTGGCAGGAAATTAGGACTTTCCCCAGCTGTACTTTCTCAGCTGAAGAAAACAGCCCTCCTCCATGACATAGGTAAGATAGGGATCGCGGACGAAATTCTTTTAAAAGACGGTAAGTTGACAGATGAAGAGTTTAAGAGAATTCAAGAACACCCTGTCTTGGGAGAAAATATTCTAAAACAAGTGCAGCCTAGTGAATCAATGTCTCCCTTACTTCCAGGTGTGAGACACCACCATGAACGTTATGATGGAAAAGGATATCCTGATCAATTATCTGGGGATGACATTCCTTTGTTCGGTAGAATCATAGCAGTAGCAGATGCTTTTGACGCTATGACATCGAACAGACCTTATCGTAAAGGAATGACGAAACATAAAGCTATGTCCATCATTGAAGACGGGGCAGGTTCCCAGTGGGATGCTCAGTGTGCCAACATATTCCTCGAATTGAAAAATAAAGCTTAAACCAAATGGAATTGGGGTATTCTTTTATTAAAGTTCTTTTTCGATAGGAAGGATGAGCTGAATGGCTTCAATTCAGATTGAAAACCAATATATAGAAGCTGTACCATTTGAAGATGTTGCTCAGGCGAGGGAATTTTGTACTGACGATCACATCGTCGTAAAAGGTGATAATAAGTTTTATGTAGTGGACCAATCTTATGAAAACCTTGTTGTTAAAAATGGTTATGAAAAATATTAAACTTTTGACAGACCTATGATAACAGGTCTGTCATTTTTTTGGTTCCTTCATTTGTTTAAATAATTGATGCCCAAAAACTGCAGTCCCGGTAATCAATACACTTTGCACAAGTGATTCAAAATTGATCCCTAAGCGTGTAAAGGTTAGTACCATGCTGGTAACAAGCAGAAACAATGGAATATAGCGATGAGGAATAGTCGTAGATATTTTTATGATTTTCCCTATAATCAGCAATACTGGAACCAAAATCAATAATTCTTCCATAATGAAGTTTATATAATCAAGAGTGATTTCTGTCATTTTTTCAAAACGTCAATGAATGAATCGAATCCAACCTTTTTAAGCTGGTCAATTCTTTTTTGAGCATGTTTTTGTTCTCGGAAAGAGCCGGTGATTACCCGATAAAAAGTGTCAACGTTTTCCTCTACATATGGGATATTGAACGATCCCTTCTCTTCCCTTACTACAGCACGAACAACGCATTCGTACATTCCTTTGCGATAGCTTTCACTTTTAAGTTTATTTCTATTAGGTCCATCTAAAAAGTCATATTCCACTATCGTCACGCGACATGCACCTGTCTCCCGGTGCATAAAATAATAATCTTTATTTGAATGCTCTGCATACCTCTTTGAAAATGTCCTCCGGAATGGATATCCAGCTTTCTTGAATTCTTCTTCAAGTAACTTTTCAAATTTCCCATCAGAATGGATACTGTGAATAAACTCAGCACCTTTTCCTCCACCTGCGTTGAAATGGTGTGAAATACCTTTTGGGTAACGTTTAGTTATTGTAGTACGTTGCTGGTTAGATAAGCTTTTATCTGAACCCCTAGTCAACGTGGAATGGTATCCAAGCTCCTTCAGTCGCTCATTCACATAAATTGATGCTTCTAGGTTCCATTCTTTTTCTTGTTGTCCATGTACAACTGCTCCAGGATCTATTCCCCCATGACCTGCATCTTGAATCCATTGACGCATTCATACACCTCCTCCATATAATGTATGTGGACTGACGCTCTTACGACGCGGTTTTTGTCCACTCATACTATAATCGAGATAGGAGTGGAAAAAGTGGCTAATTGCAGATTTTTTTCAGCTGACTACAGATACAAAAAAACACCTACATCACTGTAGGTGCTGTTAAAGCATTATTAATAATTCAACCCGGCTTCGATATAAGCTCCACCACTTATAACATTTCCATCAAGATAATAGTCCAAGATTACATCTGCATATTCTCCGCTAAGAGTCAATTTACCATCAGAGGCCATCAACCCCATTTGAGCAACTGACGTCTTGTTACCCGACTTTATTTTCTCGATCGTTTCGTTAATGATTGCTTGATCATCGCTTTCAAAAACACTCTCTCCCTCCAACGTTTGCACAGAAAGAGAACTGTATTTTTGTTCAGGGATTATCAATTGATTAGCTTCTAAACTAAAAAGAGTGAGCTCACCACTGTCATTATTGCAATCGGTCAATGTTATATTCACATCGGGTTGCTCGTAGGATTCTGCATACTGTCCACAAGAATAATTATTTATTTCCATCGGCCCAAATTCGTCTTGGGATCCATCAATCATAACTTTATAGTTATCTTCTTTTCTCTGAATCATCGTAAAGACAGAATCTCCCTCAGTAGTTGTATTCATTTTTCTCATTGAACCATCTTTCGAATGTAAAAAAGAATGCCAGGCATGAACGTTATCTACCTTTTCATGATTCACGATCAAGTCGTTTTGTTCATCGACCACTCTGTTGATCGATACTGCGCTGCTTTGACCTGGATAAGACTCTGCAACTGCACCATGCTCAACAGTAATTTTTTCACCGAGAACAAGTGAATCTCTCATAGAATTTTCTATTTCTTCTAGTGAGAAATATATCGCTTGGCCTGCTTTCTCCGTGAAATCCTCGAATTCCATGTCTTTATATGGTTCACTCAATTCATTTTCCACAATCAATACTCTTTCATCTTCATATGCAGCCACATACCCTTCGAATTGACTTATCTTCTCATCGATTTGATTACCGTCATTTCCTTGTTCGCCACTGACCTCATCTCCAGTTCCACAACCCACCAATAAAAATAACATTGCGACAAACCATGCAATCCACAATTTCATCACGTCACCCCTTCTTACTTAACTAGACGTTTTCGCCTTGTGGAATGTTACAAAAAAACTGAACTTCATTTTCGAAGTTCAGTTCTCTGACCACTTATAAAGAAAAGCCTATCTTTCCAAAGTTTTTCGTATCCCTCAGGTATTCAAATGCTTGCTTGTAATCATTCATTTCAAACATATGGTCAATTTCCGGTTTGATGTCATGCTCCTCGATAAATGAAATCATTTCACATAATTCTTCAGCACTTCCCATCGTAGAACCTAATAAATTGTATTGTCCATAAAAGAATTTACGAATATTGATTGTTACATCGTCATCTGTTGTTGCTCCGAAAGTAACGATGGTTCCACCTTTGCGAATGATATCGAGTGATTTATTGAATGTTGCTGCTCCAACGGATTCAATTAACAGATCAACCTGTTCATCTTTTAACTCCTCTTTCCAGTCCGATTGCGTTTGAACAGTGACATCTGCCCCAAGTTCACTCGCCTTCTTCAACTTCTCATCACTACGAGAAGTTACAATCACCCTTGCGCCAATAGCTTTCGCGTACTTTAATGCAAATGTTAAAACGCCGCTTCCGATACCTGGTAACATAATAGTATCTTCTTTAGTCAGTTTCCCTCTCGTAAACACGGCTCTATAGGCAGTCAACGCAGCAAGTGATAAAACGCCTGCTTCCTCCCAAGATAGATGAGATGGTTTTCTCTCAACATGATTGGCATCTACAGCCATAAACTCTGAGAAGGTGCCATGATCAGGTAAACCAACGATTTCAAAACCTTCTGGTGGAGCATCACTGTTATCTTTCCAACCCATACCTGGGTTAATAACAACCTCATCACCTACGCTCCAATTGTTAACACTTGACCCTACGCTTTCAATAATTCCCGCACCATCAGAACCTAAAATTAAAGCAGGATCATTTGTATTATGTCGCATCGTCACAGCCAAGTCGCGTCGATTCATCCCGAAAGTTTTCATTTTGACGAGTACTTGATTTTTCTGCAAACTCGGCTGGTCCATATCCTTAATTGCTAGCCCATTTAATCCTTCTTTTCCTTCATGAACGATTGCTCGCATTAAGCTTCCTCCTTTAATAGTTGATCCATGTAGTTAGAAAATAGCTTCAGTTTTTCAAGGTCTGAGACATCTTCTTCTAATAAAGGGATCTGTATTTTAAATTGGTTTTTGAAAACTTCATCAATTTCCTTCAAATACTTTTTCTCTTGCTCTTTCCGCTGAACTAAAAATTTGCCATCTGCATAATCAGGGAGAACCTTATTTATAATTAGATGTTTAACTTTTATATCGTGTTGATCAAGCTGGTTTGTTGCGTGCTTTGTTTCCAATATTGGTAACCTTTCTGGATTCAATACAAAAACATACCCTGTACGATTTTGGTCTAAGATAATTTCTCTTACAGCTTCGAATTTTCTTTTTCTTTTTTGGAGGATTTCATAAATCGGATCTTCAACTGGTTCTCCATCGTTTAAAAGCTGTGTGTAATTTTCGTTAGTCTTTTGTCTTCTTTCTATCATTCCATCAATCCATACATTCATCAATTCCGGAAGGGTCAATAAGCGAATGGTATGCCCAGTTGGAGCCGTATCAAAAATGATTTTATCAAACTCCTTGGACTCATCGATGATAATTGAGATCAAGCGGTCAAACAAAGCCGCTTCTTCTGCTCCTGGTGTTGCGCTGGCCATATCTATTTGGCGATGCACTTCTTCAACCATTCTTGATTTCACAAGCCCTTCCAGGTTATTCTTCACTTCATCAATATACCTTTTAGATTCATTTTCTGCGTCAATTTCGATACCCCAAAGGTTCTCTTGTAGTTCAGTTTTGTCATGTTTAATTTTCTTGTGAAAAATATCGCCCAAATTGTGTGCAGGATCAGTTGATATGATTAATGTTTTCATATTCTGATTAGCATAAGATAGGGCAATTGCAGCAGATGATGTAGACTTACCTACCCCTCCTTTACCTCCAACAAATATAATCTGTTTATCAGTAATCATAACCGTGCACCAACTTTCTTGAAATTAACAACATCGAATTCCTTCTAATGGAGATTTCTCCATCCCCATACGAAGGTGCCAATCATGAAATTTTTCAATGATGTGAGGGTATAGTTCCAACGTGTAATAGAATGCAGGATTAGGAATTCCGAGCATATCTGAATAAATCAACAACATGAACAAATCTTCTTCATCCCGAAGCTCACGTGCTACCTCTGTTCGATGAGGTAGACTCAAGACTTCATCATAATACTCCATCAACTTTTTAAAAGAGAATTTTTTATCAGCCATTTCAATCCCTACCCCTTTTGTTTCTTTCATTTTAACTATTCCAGTAATTGAATAAAAGCCGTACGATTTGCACGGCTTTTATCCTTTGAGCTTCAAGTTTTATTTATTGTCGACTTCTGGATTATCGCCTTCTTTATTAAAGATTGAAAAGGCAGTGAGGACAATCCATATAGCAAATATGAATACAATTGCTCCAAATGTGAACAGTAACCAGTCACTAGTTTCTCCTGCCCATGGAGCCCATTCAGTGAATACTTGAATGATCATGGCATACAAAGTCATCACAAGCAAGAAGACCATTGGTATGAGAGCTGGCCAATAATTGCTTCCCCTTCTCTTCAACCAAATAGCTAGTAATAGTAAGCTGATTCCTGCAAGTAGCTGATTTGAGGTACCGAATAGCGGCCATAGTAGATATCCACCTGAACCGAAGCCATTAGGTCCTTCAGGAATTAGCGTCAGGGCCGCACTTGACACAACCGCGATAGTTGTAGCTACATGCATTTTTGTAATCGGCTTAATCTTATATTCAGTTCCAAGTTCTGCAATGATATAACGCATCAAACGAACAGAAGAATCAAGTGTAGTTGCAGCGAAACTTACTACTATTACGGCTACTATAGTAGTAGCTACTTCAACAGGGATTCCAAGGCCATTAATAAGTTGACCTGCGCCTTGTACGAAGACACCTAGACCCGCACCATTTGCTGCTGTGAAGCCACTATACGTACTTGTGAATTCGCCAGTAGTTGGGAAGAAAGTGACAACTGCGATGATTGCAACTAATGCTAAAGCACCTTCACCAATCGCACCTAAATAACCGACAAAACGAACGTCTTTTTCATTATTCAACTGTTTTGAAGTTGTACCAGATGAAACAAGACCATGGAAACCTGAGATGGCACCACAAGCGATCGTTATGAACAGTAACGGGAACCAAGATTTATCATCTGCCCCTGAATTTGTTACAGGTGCTGTAACTTCTGGATTCGTTACAAGTAGACCTATATAAAGCAAAGCCAAACCTACAATTAGCTGGTGAGAATTGATATAATCGCGTGGTTGTAATAGTTTCCAAACTGGTAAAGTCGAAGCAATATACACATATACCATAAGGATAATGATCCATGCAAAGAATGCAGTTGCAGTGGCGTTCATTCCAATAAAGGTCGTTGCTCCCTCACCGCCAAACATTTGCACAAGATCAATTTGAAGTACCGGGAAGTAACTTGCTAAAATCGCTGTAAAATACATCACAGCTAAAGCAATCAACGAAGGTACTAACATACTTCCCTTACGTTTATAAACAGAGTAACCAATCCAAATAGCTAAAGGAATTTGGATGAAAACAGCAACAACACTCGAAGGGTTAGAGATGAACAAGTTTGCAATAACCCAAGCAAACACTGCATTCACCATCAATACCAATAGCAGTATTATGAATAAGAACAAAATTTTAGCTCTCTGGCCAATTAATTTGTTTGCCAACGTCCCTACGGATTGACCTTTATTACGAACTGACATTAGAAGCGTCCCTGAATCATGTACACCTGCTGCAAAAACTGTTCCAAGCAGTACCCATAATAGCGCAGGTAGCCAACCCCAATAGACAGCAATTGCGGGTCCCACGATTGGCGCTGCCCCAGCTACTGAGGTAAAGTGATGCCCCCATAATACCCATTTATTCGTCGGAACGAAATCCACTCCATCTTTATATTGATGGGCTGGTGTTACGAACTCAGGATCTAATCGATAAATTCGGTCAGCAATGAATTTGGAATAAAAACGATACCCAAAGAAGAAAACGATACCACCGACTAGTGCTAACCATATCCCACTCATGCAATACCCTCCTGATTTAATAGTTTTATATATTGAATGCGCTTACATTTACTTGGCATTTTACTATTAAGGTTTGCACGATTCAATCATTTTGTAGATAAAAATCTAAATTTTGGGAAAATTTGACCAGTTAAAACTAATAATGCTTACTAACTGAATTGATTGTATCTATTAAAGTGAATTTTTCCTCCAGGAGGCAATTGTGAAATTCTCCAAACATCTTCCGAGTGAATGGTACCCATTGTTGGATAGCCACCTGTTGTCTGAGCATCTGCAAGTAAAATCATCGGGTGGCCGCTTGGCGGTATTTGAATGGTCCCGAAAGTTGTTGCCTCTGAAACGATATTACCTTTTTCTATCTGGTCTATTTTACTTACTCCTTCTAAAAGCGCCCCCATTCGATCTCCTTGCTTAAGGGTAAAGGCTTCATTATAAAAAAGTTTTACTGATTCATCTTCAAAAAGTGTCTCATGAATACTGGGTATGACGTTGACTGTAGTTTCTTTCGTATAAGTTGGGATTTGTTGTAGTCCAACGTGAGTATGATCTAATGATTTTTGTTCATTAGAGACGATGATATCACCACTACCTAGCACCTCTCCGAGACCTGCTTTTTCATAAACAGATTTAGAACCCATATATTCTGGTGCATCAATGCCTCCAGGGAAAGCTATATATGAACGGAGCCCGGCTTCTGGCCCTTTAAATGCTAGATTTTGACCTTTTTTCAATGAAATCACTTGCCATATATCAACTGCCTCATCATCGACTGTAGCCTTAAGGTCTGCCCCTGTAATAGAAATGTCAACATCATCTAACGCTTCAAAAGAAGTTCCACCCATGGTGATTTCAATTACTGCTTCACCAAGTTGATTACCGATTATTTTGTTCGCCATCTTAAATGCATACTGATCCATTGCTCCTGACGTTGGCACTCCAAATGCTCTGTAATGCAAACGACCATGGTCTTGTACTGAAGCATATACTCCTGCTTTGATGACCTTGAGCATTCAAACCTCTCCTTGTCACTTACAACGATTTTATAGTGATACCGTTATCCTTTAAAGTACTCTGCAAGGCTACAGCATGTTCAACCGCTTCTGAAGTATCCCCGTGAATACAAATAGTATCTGCACTCAGATACACCTCGTTCCCATTGCCAGAGACTACTTTACCGTCTCTAACAATTTGTAATACTTGTTTTGTTATATCTTCTGTGTCAGTTAGAACAGCGCCTGATTCATTTCGTGACATCAGTTGTCCATCGTCTGTATACCGCCTGTCTGCAAAGGCCTCCCTAGCCACACGCAGACCTTTCTCCTGAGCTGCATCAACTAGTTCACTATTACATAATCCGTAAAGAATTAAACTAGAATCGAAATCATAGACAGCTTGAGCTATTGCTTGTGCTGCTTCCCAATCTTTACAAGCGAAATTGTATAGTGCTCCATGCGGCTTAACATGTACTAAAGGAACATTCTGAGCTTTCGCGAAACCTGAAATTGCGCCTAATTGATAGATGATCAAATGATAGATTTCCTCAGGAGCTAATTTCATCATTCTTCTGCCGAACCCTTGTAAATCTTGAAATCCTGGGTGAGCTCCTAGGGATACTCCATTACTTTTAACACTATGGATAGTTGAAGGAATGGTCGAGTAATCACCTGCATGGAATCCACAAGCTACGTTAGCAGAAGTAATCAATTTCAAGAGTTCATCATCATTACCCACTGTATATGCACCGAAGCTCTCTCCAAGATCAGCGTTCAAATCAATCTTCATGATTCATCCACTCCCATTTTGGTTCTTTTTGTTCAGCCATCCAATGCTGATACTCACTTAAATTCACTTCATAGAATTTCACAACATCTCCTACTTTAAAGAGAAAAGGTTCTTTCAATTCAGGCTGGTAGATTTGCACTGGAGTTCTCCCGATCAAGTTCCATCCTCCAGGTGACTCTAATGGATATATACCAGTCTGGTTATTGGCAATGCCTACACTTCCCGCTTCAACAGATCTACGCGGTGAATCCAAACGAGGAGTGATTAAACGTTCATCCAAGCCTCCTAAGTAAGGAAATCCAGGTAAAAAACCAATCATATACACTGGGTAGTCTTTTGACATATGTCTGTTGACTACATCCTCTACCTCACAACTGTGGTGTTTTGCTACACGATCTAAATCTTCTCCATCATAAAGGACGGGGATGTGCACCAATTTCCCTTGCAAATCTATATCATTTAAAGAAAAAGAGTCTAATTGTTCATTGAGTATCTTTTCAAAAGTTCTAAAATTAATTTCACTTCGATTAAAAAAGATGGTCACGTTCGTATAAGTCGGCACAATGTCAATGATGTAACTCAAATTCTTATCCTTGATGAACTGGTAAAAACTTTGAACTTCAAGTCTTATATCAGGATCAATTTTCTCTCCAAATGAGACAGTAATAGCCTGGTCATTTAAAGGAAGAATACTCTTATCTCTCACATAATCACCTAATCCATTGATGTATTATTTTTAAAGGTTGCGATTAAATATGATCCAACAAATGTAATAACCCATACGAATATAAACGAGTAAAATAATGAAGCTGACAAATCGAAACCAATCATTTGATTTGCATTATCACCAAAATTTGAGCGTTCAACTACAAATGTCGCTCCATAACTGAAGACCCCTACTATCGTAGAAAAGATCAAGCTATATAACGTTATTGCCGTTATTTTCGACTTCAAACTTAATCGAACAAATTTCCTGGAATGAACCAGTAAAAGTATGATAGATAATCCAAAGACTATCCATATAACATTTTCAATTTGAGAAATTGGATCAAAATAAAAATCAGTAACTTCCATGAACGGGCCTTCTTGAACCTTCTCGATTACTTGATTCATCAGGGAATATTTTGCGTCTATGAACGAATTAGAATAGTAATTTTCATAACCAAAAGTATTAAAGATAATCAAGTTTAATAGCACTACTGCAATCTGTATAATAACTGCTAACCCATTAATTAACGAAGTCGATTCGATTAGAGATGAGAAAGTTTCACTACGAGATTGTACAACTAGGAACATTACAGTGCTTATGAAAACCAACGTAATAAACAGTGTAATAGCTATCCTTGCCCCTTCAACAATAGATTGTAGCCAAGGATGAAGAGGTAGTTTGGAAAAAATTAACTTTAACAATAGATAAGAACCACCACTTAGAAGTAGGGATTTCCAAATAACCTCGAATAAAGGATAGGAAAAATAAATAGTTGTATTATTTCCGTCATAAGATGAAGTCTGTGCGAGATATGCAATAATCAAAGCACCTAGAGCCATCCACATGCCATATGTAATTGAACCCGCAATTATTGGAGTGAGGCGACTTGTTCGCTTTTGAATTTTACTCAAAACAAACAAGATCAACGCTAAAATTACGATAAAAATCATAAAATGATACAAAAATCCTAAATTAAATTCTGTTCTTCTTTCGGTTTCAGGCATCGAAGAATCAGAACCATATAAAACATTCGAATCTTCGATTTTGTATTCACTAGAAACCATAAATGAAGATAAGATGATGTCACTCGGTTTATAGATTTGGCTCGTGTCTGTCATTCCCATATTATCGAAACCGTACATTGTATAATATTTAAAATGTTCCACTTCCTGAAGGGTACGGTCATGTTGATCTATTATAGTGAATTCATTAATGTTCTGATCAAAGGAAGATTCTATATCTGTCTCAGAAATAAACAATTGGCTCACAAAAAATAAAGTGAGTAGCGTAATTATGGCAACTGGAAATGTTTTAACAAATGACTGTAGTACCATTGAAGGAGTCAATTTTTCAAACTTAGCCAAGGGGCGGTTCACCTTCATTTCAGGTGATGTTATCTTTTCAAGTGATTGACCACAATAATGACAATAATTCGCAGTCTCATGAAGTTCCGTACCGCAATTTTTGCAGTCGAGCAAAGAAGATTCATCTATTTGAGGTAAATGTTCATAACTATGTAAGGCAGCCCCATCATTTATACAATAATTAGCCTGATCAGCATTACCCTTTCCGCACTTCGTACAATAGATCAACGAGCATACCTCTTTTCATTTACCTGTCTACTTCCACACACATGACAAAAGTTCGCCCTTCCATACAACTCTGTATTGCAATTATCACAGCTTGGCTCCGTTTTAGATTCCTTGATAGGTGCCTTTTTTCCACACTTCGGACAAAAGTAGTCGTCTGAATCAAGCAAGTGACCACAATCACATTCGATGTGTTCACGCCTTACAGATGAATTTTGCTCTTCTAACGTTTTATAAATTTGCTTATCAATTGTTTGTAGCTGATCACCAAAATGTTTCAGCTCATCACTGTACACGTTTCCTAATCTATACTCGTGATATATTGATTCCCCTAGTTTTGTTAAAAGGAGCGTCTTCCTATGTTTTAATTGACTGATTCTCGAATCGTGTTCTTCATTCACATCTCTTCCCCCCTGCTAGTCAACCAATCTTTTACAATCATTCTACCACAATTCATCATATACTTAAGGCAATTTTTTTCATCCTTCTGGCTATTCTGATAATATATAAATGAAGGTCAGGAAGGTGCAAAAGATGTTATTAAAAGAAATCAAGAAAAAAGCGACCATGCCATCAAATGGCTTCCCTTTTCAGTTGCCAGTGATTAAAGAATTTAAGTCTATTGGCTTACAGAAACCAGTAACAATTTTCGTTGGAGATAATGGTTCAGGAAAATCAACATTGTTGGAAGCTATCGCCTACCAATCTAATCACATCCTGGTAAGTGGAGAAACTATGGATATAGACGATACATTTGATGCTGCTAGAAAATTAGCCCCACATCTTCAGTTATCTTGGAGCTTCAAGTCTAAAGATGGCTTCTTCTTCAGATCTGAAGATTTTACCTCATTCATGAAAAAGACAAGGGAGACTCGTCAAGATTTAGAAAAAGATTATCGTGAAATAAAAGCTCGAGATCCGAATAGCTTAGAAGCGTTGCCTTATGCTAGGAATTTAGGGGAACTTAAAAACTTATATGGAGATGGACTAGAATATCAATCACACGGGGAAAGTTTCTTATCTTTATTCCAAGCCAGAATGAAAGGAAAAGGGTTATATGTACTTGATGAGCCTGAAACCCCACTCTCTCCTTTAAAACAACTTTCACTAATTTCACTTATTAAAGAGATGGTAGAGCAAGGTTCACAGTTTATCATAGCGACTCATTCGCCCATGATTATGGCAATGCCCAATGCAGCTATTTATCAGATTGTAGAAGGTTCCATGGAAGAAGTCGCCTTCGAAGAAGTGGAACACGTCCGAGTGATGAAAGATTTTCTTGATGCGCCAGAACGTTTCATAAAACATTTATAGAAGGGTGATTCATATGATTTCAATCAATGCTGCTTCCTTGAATAAAAAAGAAAACTATAAATTACTTAGTGGTAGTGTTATCCCCCGGCCAATAGCATTTGTAACCTCCATGGATTCGGAAGGGACATTGAATGCTGCACCCTTCAGCTTTTTTAATGTAGTCAGTGCTGAACCACCAATGATTGCTTTTTCTGTAGGTCGAGTCGATGGAAAAATGGCTAAACATACATCAAGGAACATTTTGAAAAATAAAGAGTTCGTCGTCCATATTGTAGATGAAACAATATTACATGAGATGAATCAAACAGCCGCACCATATGAAGATGGTATCAGTGAAGTAGATAAAGTGAATTTGACTTCGATAGACAGTGAGAAAGTTACTGTACCATCACTGAAAGAACCTAAAATTCGTATGGAATGTCGCTTGAGTCAGTCCATTCCACTTGGTAAAGATGGAGTTTATTCAAATGACCTTCTTATAGGCGAAGTCCTCTGTTATCATTTTGATGAAGCCGTTTATGAAGACGGAAAAATCATTGCTGAAGCACTCAATCCGGTAGCAAGATTAGCCGGACCAAACTATGCAAATTTAGGAAACTATCAAACCATTGCAAGACCGACAGATACTAAATAATCAAAGGAGTAATTTAAGACTTATGAAAAAAATATTACTGACAGGATTCGAACCTTTCTTATCATTCAAAACTAACCCTACTATGGAAATCGCAGAGAGATTAAATGGTGAAGAATTAAATGGCTACGTTGTGGAAAGTCGCATTTTACCAGTGGATTTTAAAAGATCTGGAGATGAGATATTAAAAATGATCAAGGACGTTGAACCTGACGTTGTTGTGGCCTTAGGATTAGCTGGAAACCGTCGTCATTTCACCCCTGAACGAATTGCCATCAACTGTAACGACGGACCAGAAGACAACGAAGGTCACCGTCCAAACGGTGAAAAAATCTTTGATGATGGGCCCGATGGATATTTCACGACACTTCCTATTAAAAAGATGGTCGAACATGTCCAAAAGAATGGTTACCCAGCTTCCATTTCAAACTCTGCTGGAACGTACTTATGTAATCATGTCATGTACCAAGCATTACATCATGAGGCGGTCAGTGATTTGAATTATATTGCAGGATTCATCCACCTACCACCATCGCACGAAATAGCTCAACAACAACCACAATTATCAAGCTGGTCACAAGATGATTTGACAGAAAGTGTGAAATTATCATTAGAGGTTATCGCAACATCAGATGAATAAGTAATATAAGTGAAGTTGAAAACTCGCCAATTATATTCTTTCTCATCAAAAAAGAACTTGCCGATTGGCAAGTTCTTTTTTATTTCTAAAATTATATTAAATTAAAAGTTATGTTCTTGCTCTCTTTGGATGACTTCCTCTTCAGGTAATCCATCTTCCTCATCTCTGAGTTTATGGGCTATTCTACTTGAGGCATTAGCAGCAATACTCCCAACGATATCATCTAAAAATGTGTGGCATTGAACTCCATCTTTCGTATCGAGTTTTTCTATAATTCCTACTTTTTGTTTATCTAAATGACCATAAGTTGTTACAGCAATACTTCCATATCCGAGCGCAGCTCCTAGAGCAATTGTTTCATCAACACCAAATAGCCCTTCATCGCTAGCGATTAAGGATTGTAAAGGTTCAGTAAGCTGATTTTTTTCAGCTAAAACATCTAGTTCGACACCAACAAGAATAGCGTGTTGAATCTCCCTCTTTTCCAAGACGCGATCTACACTTTCTATACAAGTTTCTAATGTTAATGAAGCATTATAGGGCTTCTGCATCTGATACACGATTTCTGCAATACTATAAATCGGGACCCCGCGTTCTTCTAATCGCTCTCTTGCAGCTTTTTCAACCTCTTGGCTCTTGATATGCTTCGAATGAATGCTCATTTTCTTCATCCCCTTCACTTCTTATTATATCACGGGTCAACTTATCACTTAAATTCAAATTATTAGCCATCTAATCGACTTATGATAAAATATTCATGTAAATATATGAACTTGGAGGTTTTTAACTTGGGCAGAGATGGATCAATGATTGAAACAGAGATTGAAAGTGAATACATGAATGAAACCTTCACAATCAAGATTTATCGTCCTGAAAATTACTCACCCTTATATAAATATCATTTATGCATCATGCAAGATGGAAATGACTATTATCAGCTAGGGCGAATAGCACGTGTCAGTGATAAATTACATGATGAAGGTTCTATAGAGAATACAATTTTTGCTGGCATACACTATAAAGATCGCTACGATCGTTGGGATAAATATCATCCGGATAGTGATAAACAAGAAGATTATATTAAGTTTCTTCGCTTTGAGGTTGTACCATTGTTGGACAAGGAGCTTCCTAGCTATCACGTAAGTTCATGTCGTGTGTTGATGGGTGATTCGTTAGGAGGAACAGTGTCATTAATGACTGCCTTAAAATACCCGAATACTTTCGGGAAAGTAATCATGCAATCTCCGTATGTCGATGAACGTGTAATGGATATGGTCAAAGAATCAGAACACTTAGATTCAATGTCCATATATCATACAATTGGCGATGAAGAAGAAAAAGTTGAAACGACAAACGGTGAAATTGATGACTTTTTGACACCGAATAAGGAATTGCAAGAACTATTAGAGAAAAAAACAGAAGACTATACCTTCTACGAATTAGAGGGAAAACACACTTGGAAGCAATGGCAAAAGGATTTACCCCGTGCCATTCAAACTATTTTTGGGGTATAATCAACTTTTCACAAGATTTTTAACCTTTACTTTTGTTATAATAAAAGTTAGACTTCATAGACAAATATTTCGTATATAGATTATAGGAGGGATTGAATTGTCAAAATTAAACTATGGTATTGCCATCTTTCCATCTAAAGAAGTACAAGATGTTGCTAATTCCTATCGTATGAGGTACGATCCACATTATTCTTATATACCACCTCACATTACTCTAAAGGAAAAATTTCAAGCTGATAAAGATGAAATTGCAAAAATCGAAGAAGAATTAGAGAAGATCTCAAGCCAAGTCAAGCCGTTTGAAATTGAAATTAAAAAGGTAAGTTCATTCAGTCCTGTCACAAATACGGTTTACCTCAAGGTAGAACCTAACGAGAGCTTACAGACTTTGAGTGACAAAATGCATGAAGGTAATTTCCCTGATCAACGTGAATTCTCTTTCGTGCCACATATTACTATCAGTCAGGATTTATCAGAAGATGAGCACTCTGATATTTTTGGCAGCCTGCAAATGTCCAGTTTCGATTTAAAAGACCAAATTGATCGTTTCCAATTGTTATATCAATTAGAAGATAAAACTTGGACCGTGTACGAAACTTTTAAATTGGGTCGCTAAATCATGTTGAATATCAAACAAGTCGAGTCCAGACAACAATTGGAAGACGCATATAATATTCGCAAGATTGTTTTTGTAGAAGAGCAAAATGTTCCTATGGAAGAAGAAATGGATGAGCACGATGAGACCTCCATCCATTTTGTAGGATATGATCCAGAAGGCAAGCCCGTCGCAGCAAGTCGTTTGAGATTCGTTGATGAGTATGGAAAACTCGAGCGAATATGCGTACTTAAAGACGTCCGTGGTAACCATTATGGTCAACAAATCATTGGTGAAATGGAAAAGCGCATCCTTATCGAAGGCTACCAGAAAGCTAAATTGAACGGTCAAACACATGCCGAAGATTTTTATAAAAACTTAGGTTATGAAACGGTATCTGGTGAATTTATGGATGCAGGTATTCCACACGTAACAATGATTAAAAAGCTTTAGATATGACTAGCTTTCCCACAAAAAAGTGGGGAGGCTTTTTTTGTTTACCGACTTTCATTTTAATGTATGCAAGCGCATTGAAAAGTCCATAATGAGGACGTGGAGAGTTGGTGAATCAAATGGATTTTATGAAAATCACAGTCGACTCATTAGTTGGTTTTTCAGCCCTATTCGTTTTAACTAAAGTACTAGGTAAGTCCCAAATCACTCAGATCAGCGCATTCGATTTTATAGCAGCACTCGTATTGGGGGAACTTGTAGGTAATGCATTGTTCGACCCCGAAGTTGGAATATCAATGATTTTATATGCTATTGCATTATGGGGGGTCTTGCTTTATGTGATTGAATGGTTGACTCAGAAATTCAGACGGACTCGGACCACCCTTGAGGGTAAGCCTTCGTTAGTCATTCGGCGCGGAAAAATACAGAAAGATGTTATGACAAAGTGTAAACTAGATATTAACCAGTTAATGCACTTATTAAGAGATAAAGACGTGTTCTCTTTAAAAGAAGTTGAATATGCTGTATTCGAAACGAATGGTGCAATCAGTGTGTTAAAAAAATTCAATTATCAATCACCTACGAATGAACAATTCAACCTCCCCCCTCAAACTACTAACCTTCCGATCACCATGATATCTGACGGGGAAATCATTTATGAAAACTTGAAGGAAGTTGAACTCACTGAAGAGGAAATCAAAGCAGAACTCGAAACCCAAGGACTTTTAGTAGAAGATGTAATGTACGCAGAGTGGGATAAAGAATCAGGAATGTTCGTGATGGGATATTAAAGAGGCTTACA
This sequence comes from Halalkalibacillus sediminis, assembly GCF_002844535.1. Lineage (NCBI taxonomy): Bacteria > Bacillati > Bacillota > Bacilli > Caryophanales > Bacillaceae > Halalkalibacillus > Halalkalibacillus sediminis. The sequence goes on along the minus strand of NZ_PJNH01000001.1, from coordinate 183,645 downwards.
AATACTTGAATTATTAACTCACCTCTATACTTCTGAAGTTCAGAAAAAGCAAAGTGAACCTAAATGAAACAAAAGAAAAGGAAGGTTAGCAATTAACCTTCCTCCTTTATATGAAACACCCAGCGGAATTGCTGGATGGAATGTACAATGTCCCCTCGATAAATCCAATAAGTGAGGTAGGACGTGACAGCAGTTCGAAAAAGCAAGAACATTGATAATTGATCTGCTTTAACCTTCCGTTTCACACACATCTCTCTAACTAACTCTTCATGAGAGATATTAGTTGAGGATGCTTGTACAATCTCATATATCATATGCAATAACTTCCTATGATATTCAATATTATATCGAACGGTTTCTTTGTAATTCTCTTCGTATTCTCCGTGACCAGGTACTGCTCCGTTAAAAGAATAATCGAGAAGTTTGTTTAAACTTTCAATGGTTTTTGTTGCACACGTAATATAGGGAATTTTATGTTTTTCGATTTCTTTTTTACCAAAGTAAGTATCTGCTGCAAATAGCACTCCATGAGTTGCAACACAGAGTTGATAATAACTGTGACCAGGAGTTGCTATTAACTCTAAATCAAAATTATCCTCCAGAAACCTACCTTCCTTCACCACCTCATCAACATCAATTGGCGGACCCTCTAGGAATTTATTTCTCAGTTCTTCAATTGGCTCATTACCTGAGAACATATAAATTGGTTCTAATATCGGATAATTCAAGATTGCACTTTCCATTTCAGGAGCAATTATTTTTACCCCATATTTCTTACGCAAATAAGAAGCCCCGCCATAATGGTCTGCATGGGCATGAGTAATGAATAAATGCGTAATTGGCAAATGGTGATCCTCTAACTGTCTCACCACTTTCCGTATAGCTGATTGATCGATTCCCGCATCAATTATTAAACCTTGATCCCCTTCATGTACATAACCAATATTGACAGAGCTTGAAAAATAATAGCAATGTTCATTAATCTGTTTCATGTCCATTCTAACGAAACTCCTTCAAAATTTGTCTTCTTAAATCATTTCGCTAAAATGTTCACCTTTTCCTGTTATTTTTGCTAACTGGGCATAATCTTTTTTAACAACTTCAGTTTGATCAGTGGTATATAATTCGTGTTTCAATTGACGGCGTTCTTGTTGTTTCCCATGTTCTTCTTTTCGAAGTTGATCATTCAATTTATACCGTCTATGATGAAGCATGCCTTTCAACTCAGTTCTGAACGTCCGCTCTAAAAATATAGAGGGCTTTTCGTTACCAATGGTTCGACGTTGATACTGGCTATATTGATTATGATCAATCGGTAGAATATAACCCATCAGAATCCGCCTCCTCTTATTTAACTAATACCCGTTTTGTTACTAACATATTCGTTCAAGAAGGAATTTTTTTGTACGTTTCACGAAGATTCGAACCATTTACCTAACTCCTCCATCCAATTACCTATCTTTTCAGCATCCGAATCCAACATTTTTTCCCAATCGTTGAATTTTTGTTCTTCTTTTTTAAATTGCTTTTCTGGGGGTTGAAACAGTTTGCCCCATTGCTCAAAAATCTGATAGAAATTTCCATCATACATCTTCTCCGCCCTCCCAGCATCTTTGAAAATAGTTTTACTAAATAAAAGGAACCCGTTTTACACGAGTTCCTGCTGATTTCTCCTTATATCCAATAAAATGGAGGTTTTCTATCGTTATCATCATCAGTTTCTTCGGCTACATCTTCTCTTTTATCGATATCTTCTATTGCTTCTTCTTCCATCTTTCTAGGTCCAAAAAAAGGATTTTCTCTACGCGGTTGTTCGAATATCACATTATCTGCCTTGATCACCAAGTCTTTTACATGTATTTCTTTTTTTGAATCAGACATATTTTCACTCCTTTAGTTAGCCATGATATCGATATTAGTATATTCATCCATTTTTAATCAGAATGGTCAAACGCCCTTTTTTCGAGAAAAACAATAATTGAAAAATATACTTTCCGCCCACACCGCCCAGATTCAAAAGCATAGTTTATTACTGTATGAAGGTCATTGGACCAGAAAGGGGATATTAAATGTCTTGTCGCGATGAGCATCGTAGTGAAAATTGTGTGTGTGATATTCTTAGACAAATTGTGGACGCTCAGAATGATATTGTTGCAGAAGATTGCGATATCAGCTGTAAGCAGTCGATTGAAGATTTGTTAGGAGACACTACTTCTCCAACAGGATTAGATACGGTACCTGTTCTACTTTATTGTAAATGTGATCCATTCAAAGGGTTCGCTGTTCAGAACAACCAACAGAGAACGGTGGTCGCAAGCTTTTATTTCCGAGTGAAAAAAGTTGATGATGATTGTTGTGCAACACTTGAACTTCTAAGAGACCCAAGTGATTCTCAACAAAATTATCACGACCCTACAAAGCAGAAAACTGCTAACTTAAGAGGGACCGGACTATGTATTACGGTGGATCTGAAATGTTTCTGTCACGTCACTTGTTTACCAGCAACAAGATCCATTTCATAAAAATAATCAATTAAAAACGCTGAACCAATCACTGGTCAGCGTTTTCTTTTGGGTAAAAATTTTTAAAAACTTAACAATCTAATATCTTTAACCGTTGAAACTAAAAGCTTTTCTTTCAAAAGTGTTTCTTGGTTCCTCATTACGATTACTTCCTGAGTTATTTCTTCAACAATTCCTCTATATGTTCCGTTCCCTGTTGATACTTCACATGTCAACTTAGGAATGATACTAGGCATATCTTTCAAGTAATTTAATTTCTCCTGTAAACTAAATTTTTGAAAGTTCGACCTATTGCCAGATTTCTTTTTCTTAGAATTGGATGAAACTTGATCCTCAGTTTTATAGTAGAAGGATTGAGCTGAAACGTTTGGTAAGTATTCTTTCTTCTGGGCGATATAAAGCACTGGAGGCTTCGTAAAGCGATCTGCCATGCGTGTTATCTCCTCTCATATAATCTGATGTATTATATGCGAAAGAATTGGGCGGAGTGAATCTCAGCTACGAAGTACTTGCCATTTGTCGGGTCTTTAAATAAGAATCGCAAAATTTTGGTCGGATGAAAACAATACATTTAAATAAAAGGTTCTGTTAAAGTCCATTGTTATTAATTGAGAAGAACGAAATTGAGTGCTACCTTGTTGATTCTGACAAAACGCGCCTGACGGTGACTCCTAGTCGGCTACAAACGGCCACGTCCTGTGGCCAAAGCCGACACTAGACCATCCAGGTCGTCAAAAAGCATCCGTCGGTAAGCGCTTCGTCAGAATCATCAACAAACTTTAACAGAGCCAAATAAAAAATCTCCGAACCCTCCTCTTTTGAGAAGAAGTTCGAAGATTTCAATTCAGATTTTTATCTACCCAGGATACTATATCCTGAATCTACATGAATGATTTCCCCAGTAATGCCTCGTGACAATCGACTCATCAAGAAATAAGCTGCATCGCCGACCTCTTCTTGAGTTACTGGTTTACGAAGTGGTGCTCTTTCTTCAATTTCTTTAAGAATTGAATTAAAGTCACCTACACCTTTAGCAGACAGTGTACGAATTGGCCCAGCTGAAATTGCGTTTACGCGGATTCCATGCTTTCCTAAGTCGTTTGCTAAATATTTTACAGTAGCATCCAAGCTCGCTTTGGCAACACCCATGACATTGTAGTTTTGAACGACGCGTTCTCCACCTAAGTAAGTCAAAGTCATGATGCTTCCGCCTTCAGTCATTAGGTCTTTCGCCGCTCGTGAAACTGCAGCTAAAGAAAATGCGCTGATATTCTGAGCTAATAAAAACCCATCTCTAGAAGTGTCTATGAATTCACCTTGCAGATCTTCTCTCTTCGCAAATGCGATGCAGTGTGCTAAACCATGAATAACCCCTACATCATTTTTAATATCAGCGAATGTCTTTTCAATTGCTTCATCATCGGTGACATCACATTCATAAAAATAGGAGTCATCCCTATCGAGTGAATCAGCTAGGTCTCTGACAGATTTTTCGAAACGTTCACTTGCATAAGTAAAAATCAATCGAGCTCCTGCATCATGTAAAGCTTGTGCAATTCCCCAAGCAATACTTCGCTTGTTAGCTACACCCATTACCACATAAGTCTTACCTTCTAATGAAAAGTTCATATTTATTGGCCTCCAAACAGGATATAATACTTTCTTATGATTTGTTATTAGTACCTAGTCCTATTTTATATAAAATATTGTATAATCGCAAGAACTGTTCACATCTTTATGCGAAAAAACCTCCCCATAATAATAATTCTTTGGGGAGGTCTTTACCTTATATCAATAAATCCATGAAAATAGTAGCCGTACCAAAATAAATGATGATCGAAATAATATCGTTGATGGTCGTTATAAACGGTCCACTCGCTACTGCTGGGTCAATATTCATTTTGTGCATCAATAAAGGAAGGAAAGAACCTGCTATTGTTGCCACGATTAAAGAACATAATATTGAGAATCCTACAATCATCCCAAGATAGACATGACCGAACCAAAGCATGACTACACCAGTTATAATAAGACCACAAGTTATTCCCGTAATGAGTCCAGTCAGAGTTTCCTTCTTCAGACGTTTTAATTTGCCCTCTTTTGAAATGTCTCCTGTTGCAATACCACGCACAGTCACGGCTAGCGCCTGAGTTCCAGTATTACCAGCCATCCCCGCAATTACTGGGATGAACACCGCAAGAATAGCTACTTGATCTAATGTATTTTCAAAACGACCAATCAAGCTGGCTGTCACCATCCCTAAGAACAATAAGATAATCAACCAAGGCAAACGTTTCTTAGCGGCATCGAATGGTGTTAGATCCGCACGGTCCATATCAGAAACAGCAGCAAGTTTTGAATAGTCATCACTTGCTTCTTCTTCCATGACATCCATAATGTCGTCAACAGTGATAATCCCTAAAATATGCTTTTTGAAGTCGACTACGGGTAATGCTAAAAAATCGTAGTCACGCATAATCTTAGCAATTACTTCTTGGTCTTCACCAACTGAAACATAGACTACTCTGTCACTCATAATATCACTGACTAGCCAATCCTCTTCTGAAATAATAAGGTCCCTAAGAGAAATAACTCCAACTAAATGTTTATCTTCATCTACGACGAACACATAATAAATCGTTTCAGCATCAGGAGCTTGTGTTCGGAGATGAACCATTGCTTCGCGGATTGTCATATTTTTATTCACAACAACAAATTCTGTTGTCATGATACTACCTGCAGTCTTCTCTTCATAATGAAGAAGATCTTTAATCTCATCGGCTTCTTCTTTATGCATAAGTGTCAAATAACTTGCAACCTGATCTTTTTCAAAGTTATTCATTATATCTACTGCATCATCTGTAGACATCTCAGCTAGTATGTGCGCAGCATAAGTTGGGTTCATTTCAATGATAAGAGGGGAAACATCTTCAAAATCAAAATGCTCAATAACCTCTGACATTTCTTGAGGAGAAAGGTAGGTATATATTTGTTGTCTTCTATCTTCAGTCACTTCATCAAAAATCGATGCCTGATCGTAAGGATGAAGCTCTAAAAATTCCGAACGGAACAAATCGATCTGCTCGTTCTCTAAGGCTACTAAAATTTTATCAAAAGCTTCGAGTTTTGGCTCTTCGTGATTCGGTTCCATAAAGACACCCTCTTCCCTCTTATTCCTTTCCATTATTGTATACACAAATATGTCTGTTCACAAACTTTTACCTATTTAATTTTGGTGTATTGTGGGGTATCATGAAGAATAGGAATATGAATGTTTTTAAGGAGTACTTCTATGAACAACGACAATATACAAAAGCCGAAGCTTGATTCATTTTTAATTACAGTTATGACAGCGTTAGTATTCATCGGCTGTTTCACATTATATACACTGGACGGTTACCTTCCCTCAAACTTACAGGGGAGCATGTTCTACTTAAAGCAAGGTGTCTGGTTCTTAATTGGCATAGTTGCTATTTTTATGCTGATGATATTGGATTTCGATAAGTATCGTAAAATGGCATGGCCATTGTACATATTAGGAATCGGCATGCTTGTAGGATTGTTTTTTCTGCCTTGGAGTTTGGAACTGAACGGGGCGTTGAGTTGGTACGTGATTGCTGGACAGACAGTTCAACCATCAGAATTCATGAAGCTATTTCTGGTAATTCTTTTGGCGCACGTAATCACTTCACATAATGAGAAATGGACGACAAAAAGTTTGAAATACGACCTTTTCTTACTGGGGAAAATTGTACTCTTAACTTTACCTCCCCTTTGCCTGATTTTTATTCAACCTGACCTAGGTTCAGCTCTTGTAATCGCTGCAATTGCAGGATTTCTTATTTTGATATCAGGAATCAGGTGGCGCGTATTAGCAATTATTGCAGGTATAACTTTGCTGGTCGGAATAGCGCTGACATATATCTACACTGCTTATAATGACCAAATTGTTACCCTGCTTGAGGAACAAGGCTTTGGACATTTTGTCCAAAGAATTGAAGCATGGCAAAATCCTCATTTATATCAAGACGGTTCATCAATGCAAGTAATTAAATCTATGCTTGCGATAGGATCAGGGCAATTATTTGGCAAAGGCATGATGTCTTTTGATGTCTATGTGCCTGAGAGACATTCTGATATGATATTCACTGCAATTGCCGAGCAATTTGGTTTTATTGGCTCAAGTGTGGTAATTGCACTGTACTTTCTATTAATATATAGAATCATCCAAATTGCGTTAGAGTGTAAGGATCCATTTGGAACCTATCTAAGCATCGGCGTAGTCGGGATGCTTTCTTACCAAATCTTTCAGAACATCGGAATGTCTATTCAATTGCTACCATTAACAGGTTTACCATTGCCTTTCTTAAGTCAGGGCGGAACGTCTTTACTAGTTTATATGGCAGCGATCGGACTAATTCTGAATGTTCGATCACGACAAAAGCAATATATGTTTGAACAAGAAGATGACTAAAAAATAGACTCACCGTCAAGTTACTGATTCAGTGATTTGAACGTGAGTCTATTTTTCTACTATATGTTTTATTTCTTTAGGGAGAGATGCATATCCCGAGATCCACTGCTTGTGATATGGATGAAAAAAACGAATTGAACGGCAGTGTAATGCCTGGCCCTTCAATAATTCTATCGGACCACCGTACAAATCATCTCCTATTAAAGGATAACCGATATGACTAAAATGAACTCGGATTTGGTGAGTTTTACCTGTCTCTAAATTTATTCTCACTAATGTGTAATCATTCTTTTCTTCAACCACTTCATAATGAGTCACCGCGCGTTTACCCTCTGTTGAAACCTTTCTCTCGATTATTGAAGGAAGATTACGAGCGATAGGTTCATCAATTGTTCCCCTCTTTTCTAGTCTAGTTCCTTGAACAATTGCTAGGTATAGTCGATCAACCTCTGAAATTTGCATCAAATGATGGGCCAATCGATGTTTCGCTACCAGTACCACTCCTGAAGTATATCGATCGAGTCGGTTAACAATGTGTATCGTATATGGTAAACCTTTTTGAAAGAAGTGATACATGAGCCCGTTTGCTAGGGTCCCACCCTCATCATTCATGTTAGGCGATACAGCCATCCCTCTAGGTTTATTGACTAAGAGGTAATGTTCATCTTCATAAATGATTGAAAGCTGCATTTTTTCGGGTTCAACATACTTAGACCCTGATTCATTTGGTAAATTAACTATAAGAAAATCTCCATAGGAAACACGCTGTCGGACATTTACCGGAGACCCATTCAGTAAGATTGCCCCATCATTCTTCACATCTTTCAACAATCGTTTAGAAAAAGCTCGTACGTGGAGTAAATAATCACGTACGAGCCATTTGTCATATGTTCTACTAATTTTCCATTGCATTATTAATCCAATTCCGTTCTTGAATCTGAAATAAATGAATCATGCACCCGTTTCCAGAATGGGAATGGTCTAAACCTCGCAAACCTTACTCGCTCTTTCGCAACACGACATTGAATCGAATGAACGTGATTAAATGACATTGATAAATGATCAATTGTAATTAAAAAGCTACGGTCATTTTTTGGTCTTAACATAGCAGTATGGTGTTTCGGTAAAATCAACGGAGACCCTACTGTACGGAAAACACGGTTGTTAATCGAAGCCATCTCAGTGATTTGAAAAGCCTCTAATGATGGGTGAATGATTGCACCGCCTAGAGCCTTATTGTATGCAGTGGAACCTGACGGAGTTGAGATGCACAAGCCATCTCCTCGGAAAGTCTCAAAGTGTTCACCTTTAATTTCGACATCCAACACTACCGAACCCTCTGCAGTTTTAACGGAGCTTTCATTCAAAGCAAGATAACGGTGTTCTTCGTCATAATCCTTCGGGCGAATCGTGATTTCAAGAAGTGGGTACTCCACGACTTGAAAAGGTGTTCGAGCAATTTCAATAATTAATTTCTCTAATTCATCCGGTATCCAGTCGGCATAGAACCCTAAATGGCCTGTATGAATTCCGATGAAAGCTGTTTGATCCAAACGGTGAACATATTTGTGGAACGCTTCTAATAATGTACCATCTCCACCTACAGATATGACTAGATCAGGCTCTTCTTCATCATAAGTAAGTTGAAATTCAGATAAGTAACTTTTGAACTTGGATTTGATTTCTTTGGAATCTTGATCTCCACGACATTGTACGGCGAATTTCATGAAAATAAACTCCTTTACCTGTCAGTATTATCTAGTCTTTTTTTCTTCTGAAAACCTGTTGAGCTTCACGTATTTCCTGTCTGATCTTAGACATCTCTTCATCCAAACGGAAGGCGGCTTCAGCAGCGTTTTTCAGTCTGTTTTGGATTTCTTCAGGCATCTTACCCGAATATTTGTAATTTAAAGAATGCTCATTAATTGCCCAAAAATTCATAGCCAAAGTCCTGATTTGAATTTCAGCCAGTAATTTCTTCTGTCCATAGATTGTTTCAACTGGGTATTCAATAATGATATGGTATGAACGATAACCACTATCTTTATTCTTATCGATGTAATCTTTTTCCTCAAGAATATTAAAATCACTACGTTCTCTTAACATTTTTGCAACGTCATAAATATCATCCACGAATGGGCAGACAACTCGAAGTCCAGCAATATCTTGAACTTCTTCTTCCATTTTATTCATATTTAGTTCGCGTCTTCTTGCCTTTTCAACAATACTTGTAATCGGCTTTACACGCCCTGTCACAAATTCAATGGGAGAATGGCGGGATTCGTAATCGAACTGCTTTCGCATACCCTTTAACTTGATTTTTAATTCATCTACTGCTTGAGCATATGGTGCTAAGAAAATGTCCCAATTCAAAGCCTACTCCCTCACTTTCTCTTGTTCGCTTACCATACACAACCATTGTATCATAATTTGTCCAAGGTCATAATCTTTGCTTACTAGTCAATAATCGTACATAATATTAATTAGTAGTAAAGATTCCCATATAGCCGTGAGGTGCTACAAATGCAAGAGTTAGAAATAGAATTCAAAAATTTACTTACAAAAGAAGAATATCAACATATAGCAGATGATCAATTCCAGAATCCTGATTCTCAAAAAAAACAGACGAACTATTATTTTGAAACAGATGACTTTTTTCTAAAAGAAAATAAGTGTGCTTTACGGATAAGAAAAAAGGACCACAAGTATGTAGCCACCTTGAAACAGCCTCGGGGCGATGGCTTACTCGAAACTCATGATCGACTGTCTGAAAAAGAAGCTGATTCATGGTTCAACAATCAAATTGTATTAAAAGAAAACATAAAAAAACAACTCTCAGAATTGAACGTTCCCATACATAAGATAAAATACAAAGGTGCTTTAGTCACCCACCGCTTAGAGAAACAAAAAGATGACTTCATTATAGTACTGGACCGTAGTGAGTATAGCGGAAAGGTAGATTACGAGTTAGAGATCGAAGCAAAAACATATGAAAGTGGATTGGACTTGTTCAACAGCTGGTTAAAGAGGTACCAAATACCTAAGAGAACAACTCAAAGTAAAATTCAGCGTTTCTTCATGTCGTTATAATATTCATATCGTTTGAATCGATCATAGACCGTTGCTACAATAATGAAAGTGCCAAAGAGATAACTAGAAAATAAACATAAACGTTCATATACGAGAAAGAAAGGATTTTATTATGGTTCATCAACAAGGTAATGTATTTGAAGCCATTGGGGGAGAAGAAGCAGTAGATCGCTTAGTAGAAGCATTCTATGCTAGAGTTGCTCAACATCCTGATTTAAAACCTATTTTCCCTGATGATCTAACTGAAACCGCAAGGAAACAAAAACAATTTTTAACACAATTTTTCGGAGGGCCACCTCTATATATTCAAGAACATGGACACCCCATGTTACGAGCTCGGCATAATCCATTTCCGATTACTCCAACTAGACGAGATGCATGGTTAGATTGTATGGCAGCTGCTTTGGATGAAGCCGAAATCGAGGAGCCTTATAAAAGCTCAATCTTCGAACGATTAACAATGACAGCTAATCATATGATGAACACACCAGAATCGTAATGGGAAAGGAGAAATCGATGTGTATAGAAAAACTTCTGAAGTCATGATCAATCTTGCATCGAACGATAATTCCCAAGTTAATTTTTGTAATCTATTAACTAAACCCGTAGAAATCTATGTATTTATCGATCCCTTATGTCCAGAATGCTGGTCATTAGAGCCTTATATAAGAAAACTAGCTATTGAATATGGATGTTATTTTAAACTACGTCCAATCGTTACAGGAAATATCGCAGACTTGAACTTCAAACCTTCTCGCAGAAAACAAAGATTAGCCAACTCTTGGGATAGGGTCGCCAACAGGACTGGTATGAGTTGCGACGGTGATTTGTGGTATGAAAACCCAATTCATTCGCCTTGGACTGCATTATTGGCAATTAAAGCTGCAGAGATGCAGGGGCAAAGACTTGGTTCAAGATTTTTAAGGAAATTACAAGAATATCTATTCCTGGATAAAAAGAATATTACAGATGTACCTGTGCTTATAGAAATTGCTGATAAAGTGAATTTGGATGTCGAAGAATTCAAGAAAGATATTTATTCAACTACCGCCGAGCGAGCATTACAATGTGACTTGAAATTGACTCGTGAGATGGAGGTTGAACAAGTCCCAACAATCGTCATGTTCAACCGCGAAGAAGATCAAGACGGTCTTAAAGTATCCGGTCTTCATAATTATGAAACGTATGAAAAAGCACTATTTGAAGTGATGGAAAGAGAAGCAAGGCCATCTATTAAACCTTGTTTGGAAGATTTTTTATCCCACTTTAATTTTGTGGCTTCAAAAGAGGTCGCTGTCGTCTTCGACTGGCCGATAGAGAAAGCAGAAAAAGAAATGAAAAAGTTACAGTTAGCTGGTAAAGTAGGAAAAGTTCCTGTTAAGTACGGGACTTTTTGGAAATACCATTCAAATGCAGTAAAATCACATTCATAAAAACAGTAAAGCTCCATACACATATTAGTAACGAGAGGTGGGATTGGTTATGATCAATTTCATTTGGTTGCTAATAGTGTTTGGGGCTTTTGTTTTAAATATTTTCGGTATGATGAACATTTTACCTCGGTATTTTACACTGCCATTGCTATTTCTTTCAATATTTTTATATATTTATTTCCTTACCCAAAAGAACTCCTATAAAAGTGTAAGTAATAGATAAGCCACTATCTGGATAAACAGACAGTGGCTTATTTTATGATTATTCGTTTAAAAGCTTTTCAAATTCATCTAATTTTTCTTCAAATACATCTAGTGCTCCAAGAATAGGATCCTTGGTGGTCATATCAACACCAGCTGTTTTCAATACATCAATAGGGTCAGCACTACTTCCTGCTTTCAAATAGTCTTTGAAACGTTCTACCGCAGGTTCACCTTCATCAAGGATTTTTGATGCAAGTGTTGTTGCTGCTGAATAGCCAGTAGCATATTGATACACATAATACCCCATGTAAAAGTGAGGAATTCTCGCCCACTCTAATCCAATTGCTTCATCCACATGTACATCTTCACCAAAGTATTTCTGATTCAGTTCATAGTAGATAGAAGTTAATTTATCAGCAGTTAGAGCTTCACCATCTTGGTCCTTCTGATGGATGATATGCTCAAATTCAGCAAACATCGTCTGACGATAAACAGTTGCTCTGAACCCTTCAAGGAAATTATTCAGGAGATAAAGCTTTTTCTTTTTATCATCAAGCGTTTTCAATAGATGGTCATTCAATAGATTTTCATTTGTCGTGGAAGCCACTTCAGCAACAAAAATTGAATAGTTTCCGTAACGTGGTTTTTGATATTCTCTCGTATAATAACTGTGAAGTGAATGGCCTAATTCATGGGCTAATGTGAACAAGTTATCGATATTATCCTGCCAATTCATCAAAATATATGGATTGGTTAGATAACCTCCAGAGGAGTAAGCTCCACTTCTCTTACCTTTGTTCTCAACCCAGTCAACCCAACGATCTTCATAACCTTGCTTGATGATATCCGTATATTCTTTCCCTAATGGAGCTAAACCTTCTACAACCATATCCTTAGCTTCATCAATAGTCACTTCAATTTTCTCATCAACTAAAGGAGTATAAATATCGTACATATGCAGTTCATCTACACCAAGCATCTCTTTTTTGAGTTTCATGAAACGATGTAATGCTGGTAGACGATCATGAACCGCTTCTACAAGATTATCATACACTTTTTCAGGAATGTGATTACGATCTAAAGCAGCATGTCTCGCTGACTCATAATTTTTTGCCTCAGCGAAGAAATTATCTTTCTTCACTTGACCACTTAATGTGGCCGAAAAAGTATTACGGTATTTTCCGAATGTATCGTACATCGCATCGAATGCTTCTTTACGTACACGACGGTCTTTTGAATCCAAGAAATCACGGAAACGTCCTTGAGAAAGCTGTACCTCATTTCCATCTTCATCTTTAATCGTAGGGAATTCCATATCAGCATTACTTAACATACCAAAAGCATTACCCGGTGCTGATGCCACTTCGGATGCTTTAGCTAATAACGCCTCTTCTCTTTCATTAAGGACATGAGGACGAGATTTCATAATATCTCTTAACGTTTTTTCATAGTGCTGAAGATCTTTGTTTTCAGCTAAGAATGCTTCGATTTCTTCATCCTTCATCGATAAAATTTCTGGAGTCACAAAGCTGAATGTACTCATCATTTGAGTCGCAAGACTTTGGGCACGTGCATTTTGATCTTGATACTTACTATTTGCTGTATCCTGATCATTGCGCATATGAGAATATACGAATAATTTCTCAATTCTTAAATGCAGTTCGTCTTCGATTTGAAAAACCTTTAGTAAGTTTTCCGCAGACTCTGCAATTTTCCCTTTATATTCAGCAATTTTGGGATACTCTTGTTTAAGTGACTCAAATTCTTTTTCCCACTCTTCATCAGTCGAAAAGATTTTTTCAAGGTCCCACGTTAGATTCTCAGGTACCTCTTCCCTTGTTTTCAGGCCAGTCGATTTTTCTGACACTTATGTAACCCCCTATAAAAAAATATATTTTTCTTACAATTCTATATTTTATATAAAATTCGAATCAAAGTAAAAGAATATCGTTCGGCAATTTTTTTAGTGATTTAAAAAAACACGATCTTCTTTCAAGGCTTCATCTAATGTTTTAGGAAAATAAATAGACTTCAACTTATAATAACTGCCATTAGAATACTTTAAATATTTCTTAATGACTAATAGATTCAAATAAGATGAAATTGGATGTTGTGTGGATTGGGGATAGACTGAAATGAAAGGTGCCTGTAAGGAGTCTGCTACGGTCTGTTTTGCTTGTTTAAAAGTAAACTTTGCCCCAACAGGTAAAGGATGGATAAGTTTGATGATAAGCTCAGTTTGCCACTCATAAGGTGGGTGCTTGAATAGATGACCATTCTTAATGGGTAAATTGATACATGAAGGTAAGTTTTGGGGGTGCAGGTGTATCTCGTAGAGTTTTTTAAGAAAATTGCATTCAACCTGTGATAATCTTTTTCGAGACTTTGTTCGAAAATGGTTTTTACTCTTTAAGATCGTGGACTGGACTTTCTTAATAGCAAGTTGATCTGTATCGAATAATTCTTTGAATTGAAGAGATGACAAATTTCGTCGTTTCATAGAAGCGAGGTAGTGTGTCTGAAAAGAGTGAATATCTGAAAGAGTGATCAATTGCTGATTCGAAGAGTCATAAAATAAAACATAAGAGGAATTTTTTACTGAAGAATAATAAGTGGCTATCCGTAATATAGGGTTTAATTTAAACTGATTTATTCCTGAGGGTTTCAAGTAATTGGAACCGAAAATCCAAATCGGGCGAATTCCAGCGCTTATCATACCTTCTGTTCTATCTCTGAACTCTTGTTGAGTTATAGGTGAGCACTGATATTCAATCGCGTAATATATTTCTTTAACCTTTGTAAGTACATCTACCCTTTGATTGATACTCGGAACAAAATACTCGATATAGCTGGGAAGCTGCTGAGAATTGAACCATTCATAAAAATGAGTCTTGCCTATTATATGTTCAGGTGTTTCACCTTTTCGGAACGCACAAGAAGATTGTGGATGATGAGAAAAGTGGGGTAGCTTGATCGGGCCAGCTTTAAGTAAAACTGGCTCCCGACAAGATGGGCACATAAGAGGGTGGTGACGGAGTGCTTCAAGTTCATCGCCAGAATACTCAAAAGCCACCACATCTTTACCATTAGAATCAATTGCCTTCAACAATAATTATCAACTCCTGGCAGATTCATTATAATATTGGGGACAACAAACGAAACAAGGATTCAATCATTCTTATGAAAATAGACCGTTCTTTAAATGTTGCAGGGTCTATCTCTTCAGCCACAGAAAAGTCTCTATTGAAATCTTCGACTAACTGATTCGTACTATCCGATCTGAACAAAAATGCGTTCACTTCAAAGTTTAAATGAAAACTTCTCATATCCATATTGGAAGTACCGATAGAAGCTAGTTCGTGATCGACTACTACAACCTTACTGTGCATAAATCCTTTCGGGTATTCAAATACTCTGATTCCTGCATCCATCAATTCCGGAAAATATGAGCGGGAAGCATGGAATACAATTCTTTTATCCGGATTTTTAGGCACAAGTAAGCGGACATCCACCCCACTCATACTTGCCACCTTCATAGCTGTTAAAATATCGTCATCAGGAATGAAATAAGGTGAAGCAATCCAAATCGTTTTCTTTGCAGATATAATCATTGAGAAATAGAGCTTTTTGATTGTTTCCCACTCATTATCTGGGCCACTAGCAATCAGCTGGACCCCACCGAGATGTTCTTCAGACACCATTTCTGGCGATAAGTATTGCTGTTTCAGTAGAAAATCTCCTGTTTCGTAATTCCAATCTTGCAAGAAAATAATTTGAAGACTTCGAACGGCTTCCCCACGTAAGTAGAGGTGAGTATCTCGCCAGTCACCAAAATTTTCATTCCTACCTAGATATTCATCTCCAATATTGAGTCCACCTACGAAACCATACTTGCCATCAATTACAACAATCTTACGGTGGTTTCTGAAGTTAATGCGATTTCCTACCAATGGCACTCGTACTGGCGCAAATGCCTGTAACTGAACTCCAGCATCGATAAGATCTGCCTTATATTTGCTGGATAAATTCCAACTACCTACAGCGTCATAAAGGAAGCGAACCTCTACGCCTGCTTTAGCTTTCTCGATTAATATATCCTTGAATTCTTGGCCCAATTCATCATCGCGAACTATATAATACTCTAAATGAATGTGATGTTCAGCTTTCTTTAATGCATCAAGAATAGCAGGGAATGTCTCATCCCCGTTCGTCAATACCTTTGATTCGGTATGGAAGGATATTGGAGAGTTCCCTAATCGATGAGCTAGACGGAACAACATCTTTTGATGATCTCCCATCTGATTAAGCTCTCTTTCTTCAATTTGACGCTCACCTTCTATTTTCATAAATGCTTCTTCGTCAGCCTCTTGCTTCTTTTCAAAACGCTTTTTCTTCTTGTAGTTTCTGCCGAACAATAAATAGAAAAAGAAACCTAGTACAGGAAACAAAGCAAAGACAAGAATCCAATTTATCGTTTGTGAAGGGTCACGGTTTTCAATAAAGATTAGGAAACCGATTAAAATCGCTGAAATTGTAATAAAAATGGAGAACGTCGTAATGATTCGACCTTCCCATAAGTTATAAGAAATATATGCTGCACCAATAAGTAGAATTAAAAATACAAGTACCTGGATCCATTTTAGCATGCTCGATTTCCTCTCTTTATATGCCTAGCTACTCTAAACATACTGAAATCTATTCAAAATTGCAATCACAGAGAAAATCGATTCATTCCTTCAATTCAACTTTTTCTTTGATATAAATTAATATTTGCGCAAATTTTGGAGTTTTTTCCTTTTTTACATACATAAAGTTATCTTAAAAAAAAATATTCAATAGCTTGTGAAACAATCACACTGATATAAACGTTAATGTGCTCTTTTTGACGAATAAATCATGATAAAAACGGAGATAAAAGAACACAATTGTCTTCAAAAAAAAAAAAACACTGACTTTTTGAGTCAGTGTTTTTAAGCAAATTTGCTTCTTACTTCTTTTAATGCTTCATCGGTAAAGATCGAGTTACCGTACTCCATTAAATAATGAACGGTAAATGATGACTCTTCACCAAACTCAAGAAGCTGGCTAATATAATCCTCTTGTTCGTCTTCGCTTAGATATCCCTCAGGGAATGATGCATACAGATAATAAATATCATCGTGTGCATATAAGCGATCGACCATAAATCTGGAATCCTTGACGGTATGACTTAGTGAAATTACATCTTCTAAATCATCGAACTGAATAACTAAGGATAAATCGCCTGTCTGCTTCGTCTTTTCCTTTTTAGACTTAGACTGGGAGCGACTTTTATTCTTCGTCTGTTTATGATTAGATAAATTATTATCAATCAGCGATTCAATTTTTTGGTCCATGTTTGTTTGGAAAGGTTGTTCTTCGTCATCAGAAACCTCTAGGTTCTTACCATCTTTAGATACCTGAGCTTTAGTAACAACAATCTCAAGACCTTTATCCAAAGCCTGTACTTGAATCCATAACGGACCATCTATATTGAATTCCTCTTGATCATTTACTTCATCCATCATTTCCCAGAAGAGTTGCTCACCTTTTTCGCGATTATACCAAATATCTTCTCGGTTAAAACCGCGATCCTCTATATCTGCATAGGAAATATAAAATTTTAACGTATTTTCATTTATGCGTTCTATTTCCATTTGTGTTCCTCTCCCTTCATTCGGTTATCGTTATATGGGAAGGACTAAACCCTAATGTATCTCTTACTATATTGTGTACCCGAAACTAAATTAGTTCAATCATTTCATATTTATTTCTTCTTATTCATATTTTATGAGTAATAGCGCTTAAACGAAATTCATTTTTGGAAAAATCCATGTTAGCCCTATATTTTGAAATTCTAGTATAATACATGTCTTTTATACGTACAAGCCATTTGCATGAATTATTTAGTAGTAAATTTTAACTTAGATTAACTTCTTTGTCACGTCATTTTTGGAGGTTTTTAATGGAAATTTTAATGGAGTTTAATTGGGATCTATGTAAAGCTATTCTGATCATTATTGGATTGGATTTAATATTAGGTGGGGACAATGCAATAGTAATTGCTATGGCAAGCCGAAAACTTCCAAAGAAATCACAAAATAAAGCGATATTTATCGGAACTTTTCTTGCGATTTTCATGCGTGTTATTTTAGCAAGCTTTGCTATCTTCCTCTTAACTATTCCTTATTTACAATTAGTCGGAGGTATTTTCTTATTATATATTGCAGTTAAGCTTCTAGAAGATCACGATGATGACCCAGAAATTCAATCCTCCACTACTCTTATTGGTGCAGTGAAGACAATTGTTATTGCAGACGTTGTGATGGGTTTCGATAATGTACTAGCTATTGCAGCCGTTTCTGACAAAAACATTTTCTTGATTATAATTGGACTAGCATTTTCTGTACCTATCATCATTTTTGGAAGTAAGATCATCCTCACTTTAATGAACAAATTCCCTCTTATCGTTTATTTGGGGGCATCTTTACTTGCATTCACTGCTGCAGACCTCATATTGAAAGAAGAAAAGATTAAACCATTTATTCATACTGGGGCAATCGAATGGGCTTTCCCACTCTTCTTAATCATTTTAGTATGCTTAAGTGGCGGAATAATGAGAAAGAGTGCAACCTAAAAAAAGGATTACACTGTTATAATTTTAAATTTATCACTATACTTTTTTACTCCACAAAAAAACGAACTAGCTTTAAAGCTAGTTCGTTCTATATCTAATATTAATTAACTAAACGCTGTGCTTCTTTCAACTGGAAAGAGCGGACTTTCCTTGGTAAAAAGCGACGGATCTCGTCCTCATTATAACCCACTTGTAGACGTTTATCATCGAGGATGATCGGGCGTCTCAATAACCCAGGATTTTGTTGGATTAAGTCAATTAAATCTTTAAGAGGCATCTGATCTAGACTAACATCAAGGGATTGAAAGACTTTGGAACGTGTTGAGATAATCTCATCTGTTCCATCTTCAGTCATCCGTAAGATTTCTTTAATTTCATCCACAGATAATGTGTCTGAAAAAATGTTTCGTTCAGTAAACGGGATTTCGTGTTCTTCTAACCACGCTCGCGCTTTCCTACAAGATGTACAGCTTGGTGATGTAAATAGTGTTACCATGCCATTCACTCTCCTTTAAAAGGCTCAGAGCTATTTTTCGATAACCCTTATTATTAAAAACAATTACTTGTTTAAAATTAATTTAATGTAACCTCTATGTTTATTATACATTAAAGTGTTATTGCTGAATAGGGGTGTAACATACTTGTAAATAAAAATTTGTTCATTTTTATGACCTTAATAGTATAGTTACCCTACTTCAAAACAATTAAACACTTTTTTGATAATTCTTACGAAAAAAATTCTTTTTATTAAGCTCATTTAGAAATATGTACAAATTAAAAAACTATCTCAATAGTACTTTGAGATAGTTTTCCTATTTAGATCTCTTTAGGTTTCTTCAGTTCTTTAAATAAATCAGACTCACGGTCTTTATCAATTTTCAATACTTCTTCGACTGGTTGATAACATTTTCCGTAAAACTCTTCGTCTTTGTACGTGTGGATCTGTTCATACATTTTCTTCATTTTTTCATAGATTTCTTCTTCAGTGGACTCTTCAGGTGTCCAATAAAGGATCTCCATTGTGTTTACTTCATCTGTTGCCAATGATTTTCTTGAATAACCGATTGATTGTGCATGTTTAAAGTCTTCTCTCTGATAAAATTTCAACCTTTTAGCAGTATCGGTATCTTCGTAATCCACTGGCTCTACTTCTAAGATGATTGGTTTACCTTTTTCTTTGAGTTTGTCGAGTATTCTGTGGCCGATACCTTGACCTCGAGCCTCATTGGATACATATACATAATCAATAAAGATGAATGTCTCAAATTCAGCATACATTAGTACGTGATATTTACCTTCGTCCTTGTGGTACACATCGCCTTTTTCTTTTAGCAGCATCTCCATGTGTTCTTGTGACTTCATTTCCTCCACAGGAAAGTACTTATTAAGCTTCTCATACCAATTCATTGATCTACTCCTTAAAAGTTTTTATTTCACTTATTTTGTTTCAAGTTCCTATAATTATTTACTATATGCCAGTTTTTGTGGCTCATGACACTAAATAACCGAACAAAAATAATTATAACGAACAATGGAGTATCTGTTAAACTTCGAATTTTAGTATATATTGGTATATGAAACGTTTTAGACATACATACTCTTTATATCACTATTTTCCCTTTTATATGCATCAATAAACTCAAAAATTCAAAAAAACTCTCGAGATTTAACTCGAGAGTTTCTTTTTCTCATTATTTAATTACTCGGGTCATAGTCTACACCTTCTGTATACCTGTTCACTGGGTTCCAAAGAAGGTATTCATAAATTCCGTTATCATATAATGCGTCAATCTGAGCCTGGACTTCATTTTTTCCATAAGTGAATGTTTGGCCAGCAGGATAAAGCCAAGGTGCTGAAAAGTCTTGCAGCCAAGGTCGTGATGTTGGTCCATCTTCTAGTTGGCTTAACACTTCGTTTTCTACTTTAGAGTATTCATCCACCAGTCTATAAGGTTCTTTGTCTGGCATATCTATTCCAAAATAAGGTGTCCAATGACTTGGGTAGATCATTGAGGAGATTACATCAACATTATTTGAAATTTTCAGGAAGTTCTGCCCAATCCCAGGGGCTTCTTCAAGTGTTGCCGAATAACCGAAGATATCCACTGAGACATCGATATCATATGGTTCTAATTCATTTCTAGCATATTCAACGAAATCAGTAACTGCTTTAACACGTTCTTTAGCATTGTTTAAGTCCGCATCATCATATTCACCACGACTATATTCCAGTTCCTCATCGCGATGCTCGAATCCTTCAGGGAACCTGACATAGTCGAACTGGATCTCCTGAAAACCTAGCTCTGCAGCATGTTTAGCGATTTCTACGTTATAATCCCATACTTCTTTTACGAACGGGTTGACGAATGCTTCTCCTCTACCGTTCTTCCATACTTCGCCATTCTTTGTAAATGACCATTCAGGGCGTTCATGTGCAAGACTTGTATCTTTGAACACAACTACTCTTGCTATAGGATAGATCTGTTCTTCTTCTAATCTTTCAATCATTCCACGAGGATCCTTAATAACATTTTTTGAAATATCATGGTATAAGGAGTTTTCGTCCATTTTATACATGATATTCCCATTATCCTCTTTCACATCGATTACCATTGCGTTCAATTCTGTTTCATTCACATATCCGATCATATCGTCGAACCTTGATCCACCAGCTGTGTGTCCAGTGAGATAGATTCCTCTGACGGCTTCTGGATATTCAAATGACACTCCTGAGTCATAGACAAACCTAGGGACAGGATCTGGCAATTCAATCTGTTGAATATTGGTTTCAAACTCAGAATGAAAATTAACTGTGAATTTTTCTTCCTTTGATTCTTCTTCATCCGCAAAAACCGGATTGATTACCACAAACAAACTAATTAACAATAATCCCAACAGTGAACTAAATATGTATTTTCTATCTGACATTTATGTCTATCCCCCAGTTGTTTAATAATATCTATAATCTATTATAATAGATTACAAGTAAAAATAGGATAGTATTTATTAACTTTTTTCAAAAAATGTCAAGAGTCCTATTTTGAATTTAGGTCTTGACTAGTTGCATCGATTGTAATTATTTCATATAATGAATTCATTAATCGAATACTTGAAAAGCAATGAGAGAGTTGAAGTACATTAGACGACTTCTTTTCAGAGAGCCTGGATGGTGGAAACAGGTAAGAATGTCTAATTGGAATTTGGGACTCTTAAGCTGAGCAATTTCCGTCTGGCAAACGTTACATATGCTAATCGAGTGATTTCTTTCTTGAAAGAAATAATTCAGGGTGGTACCGCGGTCCATTCGTCCCTGTGCAAGGGATGAGTGGGCTTTTTTTGTATTTATATGCATTATATTGAAGGGAGTAAATTTTATGACTAAAAGACTATTTTCTGGTATTCAACCATCAGGGACTTTAACGATTGGAAATTACTTAGGAGCAATGAAGCAATTTCCAGAATTACAGGAAGAATACGAAAGCTACTTATGTATCGTAGACTATCATGCAATTACGGTTCCTCAGGATCGTTTGAAGTTACGTGAACAAATACGTTCGTTGGCAGCTTTCTATTTAGCTTGTGGAGTCGATCCAAAAAAATCAACACTATTTATTCAATCTGAAGTAAGTGCTCATGCTGAACTGGCTTGGATGTTACAGTGTGTAGCCTCAATCGGTGAACTGGAGAGAATGACACAGTTCAAAGATAAATCCACTGGAAAAGAGTCTGTTACAGCTGGTTTATTGACCTATCCACCGTTAATGGCAGCGGATATTTTATTATACGGCACAGAAGTAGTTCCAGTAGGTGATGATCAGAAACAACATCTTGAGTTGACTAGAAACGTTGCTGAGAGGTTCAATAAGCGTTACAACGACATTTTCACAATTCCAGATATCCGTGTCCAGGAAGTGGGAGCGAGGATCATGTCGCTACAAAACCCTGAGAAGAAAATGAGCAAATCTGATGACAACCAAAAAGCGACGATATTCATGCTTGATGAGCCTAAAAAAATTGAAAAGAAAATAAAAAGTGCTGTGACTGATTCTGAAGGGATTATTGAATACAACAAAGAAGAAAAACCAGGTATTACGAATTTGATTAATATCTATTCCGGATTTTCTGGCTTAACTGTAAATGAAATTGTAAGTCAATATGAAGGAAAAGGTTATGGAGTATTCAAACAGGATCTTGCTGATTTAGTTGTTGAAAAATTAAAACCTATCCAAGATCGTTATTTTGAATTATACGAATCTGAAGAACTAGATGATATTTTAGATGAAGGCGCTGAAAAAGCAGATGCTGTTGCATCTAAAACACTTCGCAAAGCGAAGAAGGCTATGGGAATCGGTCGTGTTCATCTTAAAAGAAGATAAAGGATACAGTGAAAGAAAAAATGAGTTGACCTATGCGTCAACTCATTTTTTAATCATATTCTTTGTATGATGTTCCATTTCCCAGAGTCGTTCGAAAAATGGTTGACCCTTAGCCATCTTGTAGCATATATCTTCATGACGTTGGCCCCACCCCAATTTTATCTCTTCAATCAGGATTTGAAACCCTTCTTTAAAGCTCATCTGTTGTATGTGTTCATACGCTTCCGGTTTCCATTCAGTCAACCAATACCTTAATTCATCTATTCTTTGATTTTGCTCAAGTTGATCCAACATAAGCATCATCAAATGCTTAAGGTGCCTTTCTTTCCGAGTAAGACCCACCATAAATACTGGCTGCAAAGATAATAAATGATGTTTTTTCTTTTGTTTACGTAAGGGTAAAGAGAATGAGGTAGGAGTCTTTCCTTTAACTAAGTCTAAAACTAACCTTTCTTGACGTGGGACAAGCCGACTCTTTCTGACAGGTATTTCATAACCCAATGTATCAATTACTAATGTATGTTCCCCATCTGTCATTACAAAGGAATAGTCGAGAGGAACACGTTTATGATTCTTTTTCAAATAAGCTCTTTGATAAACAGAATCAAGAAGCCGCTTAGGAATTTCTTGCATATCATTCTCTATGTAATCGAATAAATTAGGCTTTATATGAGCAACTGGAACTTGGTCTAAAAGTTCGATGGAATCCGTTTTACGCCACTCATGAAAATGACACACATTATATCCATTCTCTTCTCCCTCGAACCAATTCACCCAGATATCATGAACATACATCATCGTAACCCCTCACTTTATCATAATCTTCCATTTAAGCTCATTATGACCAAGAACATCATTTTTATACTTATATGAAATCGCTTTGTAAATGGTGCAATTTTAAATTTACTTTATGAATTAAAAGGATTTTTATACATCGCGATGAGCATGAGAATCATACCAATCGGGAGCATGTAACACTCTGGCCTTTTATAGATGAAATGAAAGAAATCGATATAACTCATTCCAGCAGGGACGAAAGTTGAATAACCTATAATTGATACTCCACCCACGCACGAAAAACCGAATCCAATAAAAAAGAAAGTCAACTGCCACATCATGAAACCTCCCTGCTTGTACAAGCGTCTAATATAAATATATGTACAAGCTTGGATAATAATTATAGTTAATGGGTTTACTTATCAAGGGATTCGTTGTAAATTTTAAGTTAGTGGTTTTATAAAGAGAGGTCTAGTTATGGAGAATAATCGAACAAAGAGAAGAAAAAGACAGCGTAGAAGGAAAAGAAAACTCTTTATTTCTTCTATCTTAGTTGTATTTTTCAGTATTATCATTTTTGGGATTTACGAATACTGGGATGGAAAAAATCAAGCTGAAGAAGATATTGAGAAGTACCAAGATACAGAGCAAAGTGAGGACTTCGAAAATAACTTTCAAGGCAATGAGCCTACTGATGAAAAAACGAATGTTTTGATTCTTGGGTCTGACCAGGATCAGCATGGTATATCTAGAACTGATACAATTATGATCGGTCAATATAACACGAATGAAAATTCTGCTAAGTTAGTATCAATCATGCGCGATACGTATGTAGATATTCCAGGTGAAGGCTACAATAAAATTAATGCAGCATATGCTATTGGTGGACCTGAACTACTACGTAAGACAATCGAAGAAAATTTTGGTATAGAAATTAACTATTATTCCATTGTCAATTTCCGTGGATTTGAACAGATTGTTGATACGATAGCTCCAGATGGAGTAGAAATTGATATTGAGAAAAGGATGTATTATGAGACTAAGGATGTAACGATTGATTTATATCCTGGCGAACAAAAGTTGGATGGTGAACAGCTACTTGATTATGCTCGTTTCCGAGCAGATAAAGACAATGATTTCGGGAGAGTTGCAAGACAACAACATGTAATGTCTCTCCTTAAAGAAGAGATGACCTCCTTTACAGGTGTGATTAATCTACCTCGAGCTGTTGGTACACTGCAACCATATATTGATACCAATATGGAAACTAGCAAGATTATATCATTAGCTGGAGACTATTTTATGGATACTCCTGATCAAATTGAAACGTTAAGAATTCCTATAGAGCCCTATGGTGAATCTTATTGGAATGAAAATCATTCGCATGCTGGTGCCGTGTTAGAAATAGACGAACAATTGAACCGAGAAGCTTTACAAGAGTTTCTAGATGCTGAATAAAAAAACGCTTTAGTCGATTTTGACTAAAGCGTTTTTTAAAACTTATATAACGTAAAGAACCATTATCCTATTCTTCGAATTTCTTGAATACTAACGAAGCATTGTGGCCTCCGAAGCCTAAGGAGTTACTCATAGCTACATTTGTTTCTTTTTTACGATGCTCATTCACGACATAATCCAAATCACATGCTTCATCTGGAGTCTCGTAATTGGTAGTTGGTGGCAAAATTCCATCTTCAATCGCCTTGATGGTAATTATCGCCTCAATACCACCTGCAGCACCTAATAAGTGGCCTGTCATAGATTTAGTCGAGCTCATTGCAAGCTTATAAGCATGATCTTTAAATACTGATTTAACTGCTTCTGTTTCAAACATATCATTATACTCTGTACTTGTACCATGTGCATTAATGTAAGTGATATCTTCAGGGCTCAGTTCCGAGTCATCAATAGCTTGTTGCATCGCACGGGCTGCCCCTTCTCCTTCCGGTGCTGGAGCGGTGATATGGTGAGCATCCCCTGTAGAGCCATAACCAACAATTTCTGCGTAAATATGAGCTCCACGTTTTTGAGCTGATTCTAGTGATTCTAGGATAACAACCCCAGCTCCTTCGCCCATCACGAAGCCATCACGATTTTTATCAAATGGACGACTAGCTTTCTCTGCATCTTCATTCTTGGACAATGCTCCTGCAGATGTGAAACCTGCGAAAGACATTGAATTAAGTGGAGCTTCAGTTCCACCTGTGATCATTATGTCTGCATCTCCTCGCTCAATCACTTTAAAAGCATCCCCGATTGAGTTGGTACCGGAAGCACATGCAGTTACTGTACATGAATTAATACCCTTTGCACCAAACATGATCGAAACTTGTCCAGATGCCATATCAGGAATAAGCATTGGAATAAAGAATGGGCTGACCCTACGGTGACCTTTTTTCAAAAATTTATGAAATTGCTCCTCGTATGTGGTCATTCCACCAATTCCGGACCCAATCCAAACACCTGTACGTGGCGCGAGATTTTCATCAATATTTAATTTAGCATCTTCGATTGCCATTTTGGATGCGGCAACCGCATATTGAGTAAACGGATCCATTTTACGTGCATCTTTCTTTTCCATATATAATGAAGCATCAAAGTCTTTAATTTCTCCAGCGATTTTCGTAGGAAATTCATCTTTATTAACTTTAGTCAGTTCACTTATACCGCTCTTACCTGCGACGATATTATTCCACATTTCATCAAGTTCATTACCTACTGGTGATATAACTCCCATTCCAGTGACAACTACTCGTCTTTTTGTCATGATTTATACCTCCTAATTACTTTCCCCATTTAAGGGCGACAGCGCCCCAAGTCAATCCGCCACCAAAACCAACTAATACGACTAAATCATTATCTTTTATCTTACCCGCTTTAACGTCTTCCGACAATGCAATCGGAATCGATGCTGCGGAAGTGTTGCCGTATTTATGAATTGATTTGGACATTTTCTCAACAGGAATATCGAGTTTCTCTCTTGCAGCTTCCATAATTCGGATGTTTGCTTGATGTGGAATCAAATAGTCTACATCATTTTTGGATAGACCAATCTTGTTCACCACATTCAATGCGGAATCACCCATTTGTCTTACTGCGAACTTGAACACTTCTCGACCATTCATATAAATATGATCTTCGTCGGTTTGGTGTAAATGAGGAATCCCGGTTCCATCAGAACCTAATTCAAATGATAGGATCCCCTTCTCTTCAGATACAGTGCTTACGATTGCGGCCCCTGCCCCATCACCAAAAAGAACACATGTATTACGGTCTTTGAAATTCGTAATTTTAGTTAGCTTTTCAACACCTACTACAAGAACATTTTTCTGAACTCCAGTTTCAATAAATTGTTTCGCAGTAATCAATCCATACATGAAACCGGCACAGGCTGCGCTGATATCCATTGCAGAAGCATTGAAAGCTTTCAATCTTTCTTGTATTTGACAAGCAACAGATGGAAAGCCCATATCACTTGTTACTGTAGCAACCAGAATCATATCGATTTCATCCGCAGATATACCGGATTCTTCGATTGCACCTTTAGCCGCTTCATATGCCATATCAGAAGTATTTATATGATCTGGCGCAAAGCGTCTCTCCTCTATACCAGTTCGTGTACGAATCCACTCATCCGTGGTATCAACTATTTTCTCCATGTCATGATTCGTATAGACATTATCAGGAACGTAATGACCAGTTCCTATGATTCCCGCTTTCATAATAGTCATCCCCTCACCTTGAAAAGGTATTGTTATCATATATTATGACCTGGTTCTAATTTTACCACAAAAAAAGGTATGAACAAATAACTATTTAGGAAGTTGACCAGTTTCAATATACTTTTCTATTAATTCATTTACGTGATCTTGAACTCGGACCGGAACATCATCTCCATAAGAGCCTAGATAAACAAACTCATCCTCGAAACCAATTCGCATAATTCCAGTAGGCAACTCATTTTTATCGTATTTTTGGGCAATATCAAGATAAAGGTTTTCTAAATCTTGAACTGTTGAAGTGATAACTGTATCGGGATCGATCTCCTTTTGATCGTTTATGTATCCGATAGCGTGGATACCCAGTTTACTAGCTTCGTGGATAATTGGCACATTGAAGCCATCCCCAGCTGGATAAACGACATCCACATCTTGTTCAACCATTTGTTGAAAAAACATCATTGCTCTTTGCTGATCATACCAATCATTGACATACTTAATCGTCACTTTTAATGAACGATCTACTGATTTGACACCTTCAAAGAAGCCCTCCACCTCAGGTTGGTTAGGAAAGGCAGCAAGAATCCCCAAATGGTCTGTCTCAGTAGTTTCTCCGGCCATGACGCCAGCAAAGTATCCCATTTCATAGCCTTCAAATTGAAGACTTGTAATATTTCGACCAAAATTATTTCCATTGAAATAGACGAAATGGATGTCAGGATAATATTCGTTTAAATCATTAAAATAGGCACCGAACTTTGAACCATGCCCAAATATCAGATTAACCCCTTGGCGATCAAAATCTTCCACCACTTCATCTGTAGACCGTGAGCCAACAATATTTTCTCGGAACAAAACACTTACATTTTCCTCTTCTTTAATATTCAACAAACCTAAATAAGCACCTTGCCCCCATGTTTCATCATGGATTGTCCCTTCTAGGATCAGACCCACATTTTCAAGTTGTCCTCGATCAAACCATTCATTACACCCTGAAAGTAGTAGAGCAGCCAAGAGAACTACAGCTAGATTTTTCAAGTCGACGCACTCCGATTTTTAAGGTATTTATCTCTCTACTTTCCATTCTGTATCGAAATGAATTAATTCGCAACCAAGGAGCACACATTTCTAAGAAAAAAGTTCTGTATTAAGTTTGAGGAGGCAATAGTTTTAAAAGTCGCTTAACATTTTAACAAAAATACTCCATCTTCACCTTCTCCATTTAATACAAGTTCTTGTGGTAACAATGAGTATTTACGTAATTCTACTAACCATTTGAAAAAATGTTGCTTTGTAATGATGTCATTTTTCCTGTCGCTAGTATCAGTTTCATCACCTAATTTGATGTTCTTAATATCGATTAAAGTTTCATCACGAGTTTTTTCTCCTTTAACTGCATCACATATCACTACAAACTTATGAGTTCCTTTATTACTCAATGGCAAATCCTTATTGAAAACGTAAGCAAAATCATTGTTAGGAAGTTGTTCTTCTTCATCGACGAAATTAAACTTAGCATTTCTGCCAATCAATTCGAATTTAAATTGTTTCTTTTCGTCCAATCGATCATATCCGAACACTTCTTCATCCTCATTCAGAAGAAACTCAGTGAATTCAAAACCCAATCCTTCAAAACATCCATAGATTGTAATCATTTTGCACCCTCCAATTATGGCAATTCATCAAACAACATCATTTGGATATTTATTTTTTGTTCATCCTTTGGTAAACTATTGTACAGACAGTATAGTTGAATGAGGTGAAAAATAATGCGTTTATTTTGGACGGCTTTTTGGAGCTTTTTATTAAGTTTTATGATTGTATATGTAATTTCTGCAATGAACGAAGGAACATTTAGTGTAGTTAGTGGCGTAGTAATGGCAAGTGCCTTCACAGTAGTTGCAATATTATTAAGTGAAGTGATCATTACGGATGATGCTGCCGAATAACACAGTAGGTTGACTCGACGAATCATTGTTCAGAGTCAACCTCTTTTTTTGTCAATAAATTTTGTTACTCCATTATACTACCTTTGGAGTTAATGTTTTTGATTATCTAACAATCTTAATACCACGGTAATAAACTTAACGCTGCAATAGCAGTTAGTGGTAAAATCAATCGTCTTAGCCCTCCACCATAAGGGTATCCAAATCCAGAACCATATCCATAAGGGCCACCGAACCCAGGATAGAATTGACGTTCCATACCTTCTCCTGAAGTAACCAAATAAACATGGTCTTCATCGAGATCAATTATTACGCCTTCGATCTGTTGTCCATCTACCGTTTGTATCAAAACGTACTGTTTCATATGATTTTTACATAGGTTATACGGATGACTCATTGATTGCTGATTCACGTGCATCTCCCCTTTCACGTTCAATGTATTCAGCAGAATCGTGATATGTGCACACGAACTAGGAGGATTTTTTTAAAATGAATGAATTGATAGAGATTCTAAAATTTCTTTTCTTAGGAATATTTCAAGGATTCACAGAACCGTTGCCTATATCCTCAAGTGGACACTTGTTGATGGCTAGATCATTGATGGAAATCAAACTTCCTTTAACTTTCGAAGGATTCATCAACTTCGGTTCACTTATCGCAGTCATCGCTGTTTATCGAAAAGATTTGTACAACTTAGCGTTGAATGGTTCTCAATTTCTCTTCCAACGAAAAAAAGAACACCAGCACGAGTTTCAATATTTACTTCTTTTATTCATAGCGACGATTCCCGCAGGGGTTTTAGGTTTGTTGTTTGAGGATTTCATCAGCAGTCTGCTTGAAGAAAGGTTAAGTATTGTTGGAATTACTTTAATACTGACAGGGCTAGCTTTGTGGATTATCCGTAACCTTCAAGGTTTCAAAGACGACCGCGATATCACATATAAGGATGCTGTTATCGTTGGATTTGCCCAAGCTGTCGCATTGTTCCCGGGCATTAGCAGATCTGGAGCGACGATCGTTGCGGCTATGCTACTGAATATGAAAAGATCCAGTGCTTTAAGATTTTCTTTCTTAATGTACATCCCCGTTAGCATAGGAACAATGATATTCGCTGTGGAAGACATTATTGGAGATGAAGCAGTTAGAGGGCAATTAACGCTTTATATCATAGCACTAGTGGGAGCGATCTTCGCTTCATATTTCGCTTTATTGCTATTTATTAACGTCATGAAGTCTGGTAACTTGAAGTATTTCGCTTTCTATTGCTGGATTGTAGGTTTACTAGCATTTATCTTGTTATAGAGAATTAGCAACTATAAGTTCCCTTTTCCCAACTAGAATATCGTATTTTTATCTGGTTCTAGAATTTAAACATTAAAAACCCCTGCTCTTTTTGTAGAGCAGGGGTTCCTTACTTTATTAATCCGGAATTCCAAGTGCTATTTTTGCATAACGTGACATGCGTTCCTTCGTCCATGGCGGATTCCAAACGATGTTCACTTCTGTTTCTTCAACTTCAGGAATATCGGAAAGTGCACGCTTGACGTCTGATTCGATGTGACCCGCTAACGGGCAACCCATTGCTGTTAGTGTCATTGTTACTGTTGCTAAGCCATTTTCATCCAAATCGACTCCATATACTAAACCTAAATTAACAATATCGATTCCTAATTCAGGGTCAATAACATTTTCAAGCGCTCCCCAGAGGTTTTCCTCTAACGCTTTATCCATCTGTCTTCCTCCTTCAAATTTACTCTATCTTATTATAAACATGTTTCGACTTTTTTTAAAAGGATTTCAACACATATTTATAAATGTCTTTTAAACCAATCCCTCAATAATAGCATAGCTTCCCGGCTTACTTTATGGTCACGGTTAGGCTCTGAAATAAACTTGAATTCGTTTTCTGGATATGAGTTTTTCATCTGTTCAGCGAATGTTTTTGAGTGTTCAAACGGAACGACCTGATCAGCCTCACCATGCCAAACGAAAAGTGGCCTATTGTTCAAGCGATCCAATTGGTTAGATAAATCGATTGATTCAAGTCCTTTTAATTGTTCACTAATTTCATTCTCAGTTAGTGGAATTTCAATCCCTTGAGATTCAATTCCTTTGAGAAGGTACTGAGCCATTTCCACAAGTTTGGTCGTACCCATCATGATACCGGCAGATCTCACCCATTCAAATTTCGTCAGTGCGGCTGAGACAGTGATGCCTCCCATGCTCGTTCCAGCTATTCCTATCCGTCCTTTATGTAAAAGTTGTTGCTGTTCCAGCCAGGTTTTCATTCTTAATAAATCCTCTAAATTTTGAGAGACGATTTTCCAGAAATCGAATTGAATTTTGTTTACATCTTCAGTTTCACGTCTATCTCCATGATGATAACTATCTGGTAATAAAACGCGGAAACCTTCGTTTGCAAGCATATATGCCTGGGCTAGATTCTGTTCCTTTGCACTCGTGAAACCATGAAAGTATATGACAACTGGTAACTGTTCCTTGCGACTTTCATTTGGATGAATGACGAGAGTCGGGATATTTTCTATATGTTCTTGCTCGATTGCTATCATCAAATGGTACCTCCTGAATATTTTATTACAATAGTAAATCATTATATTCACTCTTTCAATCATCATTAGAATGGGTAGGAAAAGTGACAACGTATATAGGGTGTGTTAATATTTTATAATTAGAAGAAAAAACATGGATATAGTTTTTAGAGGTGAAAATATGGATAAACATTTAATTGCTCTCGATTTAGACGGGACATTATTAAACGATAAAAAGATAGTTACACAACGAACCGTTCAAACCTTGAACGCAGCAAGAGAAGCCGGACATGTGGTTATGATTGCAACTGGACGCCCTTTCCGAGTTAGTAAACAGTATTACAGTCAGCTTAAATTAGATACACCTATTGTTAATATGAATGGAGCATTGGTGCACCACCCACGTAATCAATCCTGGGACCCTATCCACTCTCCTCTGCCTCGTAATGTTGCACATGATATTTTTGAAACTTGTTACAATGTTGGTGTTCAAAATATCATGGCTGAAATCAGGGATGAGGTTTTTCTTGATCAGAATGATGAGCATTCATTGACTGACTTTTTCCTAGAAGGGTTAGACAAACCAGCAACGATCGGTAGACTGAAGGACACTTTAGATCGTGACCCTTCTTCGATTCTGATCCATCCATTTGATGATCGGGTCGGTCAGATTAGAGATACACTGGATCAACAACATTCTTCTATCGTCGAGCACCGTAAATGGGGAGCTCCATTTCACGTGATCGAAATCGTGCGCAGTGGTTTACACAAGGCCATTGGGGTTCAGAAGATTGCTGAAGAATATGGAATTCCGCAAGATCGAGTCATTGCTTTCGGGGACGAAGATAATGATTTAGAAATGATTGAGTTTGCAGGTGTTGGAGTCGCTATGAATAACGGGATCGATGAACTCAAAACCTTAGCAAACGAGACAACTTTAACCAATCATGAAGATGGCGTAGCGCATTTCATTGAACAATACCTCAATATTTCAGCGCCCATTTTAACGGAGAAATAAACCAATCATATTTTATGAAAAATTGAACAATCTATACCTGAACACGATTATATGTGTTCAGGTTTTTTCTTTTTTAGAGGAGGGTTTGTTTTGCAACAAAATAGAGAACAGCCGAACAAGAAGAATCAACAATCAAAGCAAAACCTTTTTACGGACAAAAAGAGAAAAGAAAAAGAAGTTGAGCAAAGCACGAGAGGAGGATTTTAATGCCTAACCATATGTTACAGCAAGCACGCCAAGCAATCCAGAACCTTGGAAATGGGAATAGAAAACAAAACGATGAAGAAATTCAAAGTATCCAGTCCTCCATTCAAGCAGCTTATGAACAGTGTTCTCCTGAAGAAGAACAAGAGCTAAGAGAACTCGAAGCAAAACTTCAACAGCACCATTCTTAATATTTTTTTAGCGGCACATAACTTATTGTGTCGCTATTTTTTTGTAAAAATATCGTAAATTTGAGTAATTTTTTAATAATTGTGTTGTACTAATTTTCCATTTTAATTATAATTAACATGATTCAAAAACTTTTTGAGGGGGAAAATAATTTTGAAAAAGTTTCTTTTATTGACAGTAGCTGCATTGCTACTAACTGTATTAGCCGCTTGTGGTGGATCTGATGATGAAGGCAACGGTGATGGTGGTGAAGAAGGTAGTGAACGCCCAGATGAACTAGTAATGGGATTCGTACCATCTCAAGAATCTGATACGATTGCTGAAACCGTTGAACCTCTTGCAGACCGTTTGGGTGAAGAGTTAGGTATTGAAGTATCTGGTCAGGTTATGACTAACTACAATGCTTTAATCGAAGGCATGGGTGCTGGACAAATACATATCGGGTTTGTACCTGCATTTGGTTATGTTCTAGCGAACCAAGAATATGACGTTGAAGTTATCTTGAAATCTATCCGCTACGGTTCTTCTACTTACAAAGCACAGTATGTGGTTCGTTCTGATTCAGATATTGAAGAATTAGCAGATTTAGAAGGTAAAGTATGGGCATTCCCAGACCAAACATCTACGTCCGGTTTCTTATTCCCTGCTTCTCAGTTAATGGAGAAATTTGATATCGAGTCGACTGAAGCTCTTCAAACTGAATTCTTCTCGAACTCAACTCAGGCTGGTGGACATGATACAGCAGCAATTGCCGTTTATGAAGGCGATGCTGACGTTGCAACAACATTCGATGATGCTCGTGGAGAACTTGAAGAAGAGTATCCAGATGTCATGGATAAGCTAAAAGTAATTGGTTACACAGATGAAATTCCAAACGATACAATTTCAGTAATTCCAGAGCTTGAAGATGAATTCGTTCAAGAAATTAAAGATGTATTCCTATCATTTAACGATGATGAAGAAATGATCGAAATCATGAACGAAGTTTACAATTGGGATGCTATTGACGAAGCAGAACACTCTGAATACAAAGTTGTTGAAGAAACATACAAGAAGTTCCAAGACGATATTTCTTTGGATTAATTATTAAAATTTTCTAAATTTTAATGTCGATTAATTTGGGAATGTGTTATCTTTAAGGGGGGGATGAATCCCCCCCTTTTTCCCTGCTTTTTAGGGGCTATTACATACATAACGGGGTGTTGAACGTGATTGAATTCAAAGATGTTTCCCTTGTTTATCCAAACGGCACTCAAGGGCTTAAAGACATTAATGTTACGATTAAAGACGGTGAATTCGTTGTTATCGTCGGATTATCCGGTGCAGGTAAATCTACATTTATCAGAAGTATAAACCGCTTGGTTACACCAACAGACGGTGAATTACTAGTGGATGACGAGGACATCATTTCTTATAAAGGCCGTGGGTTAAGAAAACTTCGCACAAAAATAGGTATGATTTTTCAGAACTATAACTTAGTAAAACGTTCAAACGTATTTAAAAATGTGCTTGCGGGTCGTTTAGGCCACACAGGTACCTTGCGTTCTATTTTCAACTTATTCAGTAAAGATGATAAAGCTTTGGCGTATGAGAGCTTAAAGAGGGTAAATATCGGTGAGAAGCTATACAGTCGGGCAGACCAATTAAGCGGTGGGCAACAACAACGTGTTAGTATTGCTCGTGTTCTTACACAAAAACCTAAATACATTCTAGCGGACGAACCAGTAGCATCATTAGATCCACCTACTTCCCATCAAGTAATGACCTATTTGAAAAAAGTCAATAAGGAAGACCAGATTACTACAATCGTCAATCTTCATTTTATTGACATGGCAATGGAATATGCAGATCGCATCATCGGTATGAGAGATGGTGAGATTGTGTTTGACGGTCCTGTTTCTGAAGTTTCTGAAGAAACGTTTGAGGAAATATACGGCCGCTCAATCCGTGAAGATGATTTACGCGGAGGTGCAGACGATGTTGACGAAACAGAAGAGCCAAGCGTCGAATCCACCGAAAATTAAAAAGGACAAGGATGGCCGATATACTCCTATGGTCTCTCCCTGGAGAGTCAAAGGAAGACTATTTGCTATAGCGATTATTATAATCGCATTACTTTTCTATAGCTCTATTGAAACAGAGGTCAGTTTTGGCGACTTAGCCGAAGGGTTTACAAACACGTTCCAGGTTATGGGGAAATTCTTCCCTCCTGAGACAGGCATACTTGCAACAACAATGGATCGCTTGATCGAAACGATACACATGGCGATTATCTCTACTACTTTCGCAACAATCTTTGTTATTCCATTGAGTTTACTAGCTGCACAAAATATCACGACAAATAAATGGGTGTATAATGGGGTACGATTCTTTTTGAACATCCTACGTACAGTACCTGACATCGTGCTTGCAGTTATTTTTGTCGGTATCTTTGGTATTGGTGTTTTCTCAGGAATTATTGCTTTATTCATTTTCTCAATGGGAATATTAGCGAAGCTGATCAGTGAAACAATTGAAGCTGTAGATATGG
Source organism: Halalkalibacillus sediminis (assembly GCF_002844535.1). Lineage (NCBI taxonomy): Bacteria > Bacillati > Bacillota > Bacilli > Caryophanales > Bacillaceae > Halalkalibacillus > Halalkalibacillus sediminis. The sequence continues at coordinate 147,959 of NZ_PJNH01000001.1, read as the reverse complement.
AACCTATCCAAGCGATGCGTGCTTCGGGTGCTGGTGTAATCCAATCGATTTATTTCGGTTTAGTCCCACAAGTACTCCCACAATTCACTTCGTTTACGTTATACGTATTTGAGATCAATATCCGTGCATCAGTAGTTATTGGTTTAGTTGGAGCAGGCGGTATTGGATTATTACTTAACCAACAAATTCAGTTCTATAGCTATCCAAGTGCAATGATGATTATAATCGTGATTTTCTTAGTAGTGGTAGTTATTGAATACATCAGTACGAAAATAAGGGAGGCGATTGTATAATGTCTATGGAACAACCTCCTAGACGGCCACTTCCTATAATGAAAATCATTAAATATTTGATGATTGGAATAGCTGTTATAACCTTATACATTTGGACTTTTGCAACAATAGATGTAGATTTAGCAAAAGCATTAGAACGTATGCAGAGCAACTTTCAGAGAATTGTTCCTCGACTTTTCGATCCTGAATGGGATAGTTTAGGTAAAGTTTGGGGAATGATGGTGGAAACACTGTTCATCGCTTATGCCGGTTCACTAGCTGCAGCGATCTTGGCCGTACCTTTAGGATTTTTGGCTGCAATCAACATGACAAATAGTAAAATTCTAACGACAATCGGTAAATGGATATTAAGTGCTATCCGTGCATTCCCGGAAATTATCTTAGCCATTTTATTCGTTGTCGCAGTTGGACCAACTCCATTTGCTGGTATATTGGCTATCGCTATCGGTTCAACAGGTATGTTAGGAAAGCTTTACTCCGAAGTGCTGGAATCGATCGACATGGAAGTCGTCCAGGCGATGCAAGCGAATGGTTCAAATGGTATTCAAATCATGTTCCATGGAATCATTCCTCAGGTCATCCCAGAATTTTTATCTTACGCGATTTACCGATTTGAAATTGACGTGCGTGCCTCTACTGTACTTGGTTATGTAGGTGCAGGTGGTATTGGTTTATTGATATTTTTCGCATCAAGTAACCGAAACTGGAATGAGATGGGTATGATCTTATTGGTCATTATTGTGGTGGTTACAGTAATCGACTACGTCTCCTCTTATATTCGAAAAAGAATCGTATAATTTTATATGAAGAAGCTCAACTTTTCTAGTTTGAGCTTCTTTTCTTTAGTGAAAACAATGGTATAATTACTCTAACTTTTTTATCGAGGGGATGAAAAAATGATTATTCTAAAAAACAACCAACTCGTACAACGTGAAGAAGCTATAATAGATATGGAAGATCGTGGTTTCCAATTTGGGGATGGCGTATACGAAGTAATCCGTATTTATGAGGGCAAGTTCTTCTTAATGAACGAACACCTGGAACGACTTCAGTATAGTCTGACTGAAACAGGAATTGAATTTGATATCAAGAAAGGAAAACTTGCAGAACAACTAGAAGATTTAGCTGAGAAAAACCAGATTGATGACGGAGCAATTTATATACAAATCACCAGAGGGATCGCCCCAAGATCTCATCCATACCCTACAGAAGCAATTCCGACTTTAATGGCATACCCGATACCAATAAGTCGTCCAATCAAGTTACAAGAATCTGGAGCAAAAGTCATTTTGGAAGAGGATGTTCGCTGGTTGCGCTGTGACATTAAAAGTCTGAATTTATTAGGTAATGTGATGGCTAAACAAACAGCTAAAGAGGCTGAAGCATTTGAGGCCATCTTATACCGCAACCCTGAACATGTGACAGAAGGAAGTTCGACTAACGTCTTTATTGTTAAAGATGGCAAGGTAATCACACACCCAGCCAACAATTTCATTTTAAATGGCATTACCAGAAGATATATTCATCACTTATCGAATCAACTGGGTATCACCTTTGAAGAAGACGTTTTTTCTGTTGATGAACTTCTAAATGCTGATGAAGTCTTTCTTGCTTCAACCACATCTGAAGTAATGCCTGTAACTCAAATTGATGACTATACAATCGGAAACGGCGAGCCTGGTTCGATCTCTCGAAAGCTCTTGGACGAATTTTTCAAACATGTGGATACGGACCAAATCCGTGTTTAGATATTGAAATTCACCTTTTTCATCAAGAACTCAGTAAAATAATAAAAAATAAAGAAAAAGATAACATGAGCTAAAAACCAATCAGAAATTGCTACAAAATCCGTGATTGCAGGCGTTTCAGTCTGAGCCAGTATGGTCAAAGGAAAATAGGTCAAAAAAGCTACAAACGTAATGATAGCTGCTAATTCAAAACGTCTATTTTTGAAAAACTCTCTTTGGATCATAAATAAGTATATCAAGACCATGATGATAGCCACTAAAACATGTAAGGAAAACTCGAATACTGCAAATAATTGGCTGTTCATATTATCATCAGGTTGATAAATGAAGTCTATATTCATGAGTAGAGTATAAAGTTGCTTGCCTGTCATCTGTTCGATCCAGTATAAGTAGGTGCCCATAGCTGTAGCCGATACGACACCTACAATTAGGGCTATTTGAAATCTTTTCAATATATTCATCCCTTTCTTCGACTCTATCATATCATTAATTTATAGGCTTTTCTTTTGTCAGAACTTGTTTCATGCTACTATTAAATAGAGAATATCAGGGAGGGATTTTTAATGGCAGTAATTGCTGAACCTACACCAAATCCAAATGCAATGAAATTTACTGTAGACAAAGTGATTTTTGAAGGTGACGATAGCATTTCAGTGATGCAAGGCGAAACAAGTGAACATCAAATTCTTAATGATCTGATGGATGTTGAAGGCGTGGATAATGTTTTCGGTTATCACAACTTCATTACAGTCAACAAAACTTTCGATGCTGAATGGGATTCACTGACACCGAAAGTAGAGAGTATCATGGAAGGCTATGGTTACTAAGATAAAATCATATAAGAAAGCATAAAAAAACTTGCCAAATGGCAAGTTTTTTCATTTAAGGATTGAAGTCTTCGAGTGTAATAAATAAATGATCAGAAGGTTCCCCATCTTTTGCATCGTACCAATACATTATCATGGTCAATACTCCAAATTCGGGTAGATTCTCCTCAGAGATTTCAACATCCAGCTCAAATGGACCCCAATCTGGTGCGCCGTCAGTTTGCACCATCTGTTCTTCGACTAAAACGTAATGTCCATCTTCAACTGTGTAATGGAATACTCCTTCGAATACTCTTGCCTCACCAGTTACTGTATAGTTTCCAGTTTCTCCTTGAACATTAATATTCCGGAACATGTCACTTGAAGGATGTTCGTCAGTCTCTTCCCCTTCATTCCCTTCACTACCGGCCAAGGACGATGTCCCAGCAGAAGATCCTTCTTTCATCTCAGGAATTTGAAGCTCTAGTTCAGCTTTAAAGATCCCCTCTTCAATATTTTTCTGGTTGATCGACATCGGTAAAATTTCTACCTGGACGTCATAGGTTTTAGCTTCAACACGTTCCCCATCACTTGTATAATCCCAATCACTTTCCCAGGTCAATTCCCCATCGGCTTCAATAGTTTTCGTCTCTAAAGCTTCTGTAAACATTCGTCCATCCGAGAAGCGATAAATTTCTTCATTTGTTTCTGGATCGATAACGACGATTTCAAATTGTTGGCCAGAGGAGAATGTCATTTCTAAATCTTCTTCCTCATTGTTAGCCAAATTCATTGAAAATGTTGCTTTCTCTTTTTCAGCATCTACAGAGGCTTTAAAATCTAACTGATTCACCCATTCCTCCATGTCCGCACCATCTTCCTCTTTTTGTTCTTGTTCTTTATCTTTTTCATCTTCAACGACATCACCGGTACCCTCATTTCCCTCTGAAACCTCTTCGCTTTCAGAAGTTCCACAAGCAGCTACCAGCAATAAGGTAAATAATATAAATAAAATTTTCTTCAATTAATTCACCCCATCATATTTATTTATATCATTAGTCGTTTGAAGTCCTTAAATGGTTACACTTTCTCATCATCTTTTCTGAAGAAGCCAAATATACCTGTCGTTTGAACAATATTAGTAAACGCATTTGGATCGATTTCTTTTAAAATTTGTTCTAAGTCATATAATTCATATCTAGTAACCACAATCATGAGCATTTCTCGCTGTTCGTTAGAAAAACCACCTTTAGCAGGAAAGGCTGTAATACCACGAACCATCTTGGAATGAATCGCTTTGGTGACTTCCTCACCTTTTGTTGTAATAATCATCGCTGTAAGCTTCTCGTGGCGCGTATGAATAGCATCAATTACACGTGTGGTAACATATAGCGTCACTAGTGTATACAATGCCTTCTCAGGATCATACAATACGCCAGCGAAAAAGATGATCAAAGCATTCATCGTTAAAAAGTACATCCCGATTGGACGGTCTTTTACACGAGATAGAATCATAGCAACAATGTCCATACCACCAGTAGAGGCACCCCACTTCAATGTGATCCCTACACCGACACCTGCTAATAGACCACCAAATACAGCGTTCAGTAAAATATCTTCAGCAAGATTAGTTAATGGTAACGTCTCTAGAAAAATAGTAGTAAAGGCAACAGAAATCACACTGTAAACAGTGAACCCCTTACCTACTTTCAACCAACCTAGTATTGCCACTGGAATATTTAAAATAAATAGAAGAATACCTGTACTCACATCTAGGTCGAGAAAATCTTTGAATATACTTGAAGACATTTGTGCTACGCCAGTGAACCCGCTGGCATACACGTTCGCTTGAATGAGGAAAAAGTTAAGTGCAATGGCATTAAATAGAGCACCTATAATCACTATTAAAAAACGTTTTGCTTCAAAAATAAACATAAAAGCCTCCTTCCGATAGACCAAATAGTTCACAATGAATCTAGGCCATCTATGTATTTAGGAAATTGTTTACAGCAACATTGACGATTTCAGTTCATACGATTAAACTTAAAAGAAATAGTCGTAATTATTTAGGGGGAAAGACATGAACGTCCAAATTATCGTTGATTCCGGAACAGACTTACCAAAGGCATATTATAACGAACTTTCAATCGAAATGGTACCGCTAACTGTTTATCTGGATGAAAAAGATTACCTTGATCAAGTAGACATCGAATCAAAAACAGTTTATGATGCAATGCGTGATGGTGCAGCTCCAAAGACAGCACAGCCATCTCCAGAATCTTTTCATGAAGTGTTCAAAAAATATGCTGACAAAGGTAAAACGATTATTTATTTCGGTTTATCGTCCGAGCTATCTGGAACTTACCAAAGTGCAACTATCGCTAGGGAACAGATTTTAGAAGACTATCCAGATGCAGATATCTATACAATAGATACAAAAGCCGCTTCTATGGGCTATGGACTTATAGCTTACCATGCTGCCAAGTTAGCACATGAAGGGGCAAGTGTTCAAGACATCCTGGATCTAGCTAACCATTATGTCAGTCATATGGAACACATTTTTACAGTAGATGACTTAGAGTACCTTCAGCGTGGAGGACGCGTCAGCCGTACCCAAGCTTTTGTAGGTAGTCTATTAAAAATCAAGCCACTACTTCATGTAGAAGAAGGAAAACTTGTACCACTTGAAAAAATCCGTGGTGCAAAAAAAGTATTGCGTCGCATGGTCGATCTTGCAAAAGAACGTGGCGAAGACTTCAACCAACAGACGCTTGCAATCACACACGGTGATGATGAGGAAAACGCACAAAAATTAGCTGAACTATTACGTGATGAACTTCAGCCTAAGGATATCATCATTTACCCAATAGGTTCAGCAATTGGTGCACACGCTGGCCCTGGTACAATCGCATTATTCTTCCTATCAAAAACTGAGTAAAGGGATTCCCTCTACTCAGTTTTTTTATTTCTTCTTGATACAATTATAACAAAAGCAATGAATGTACCCATTCCACCGACGAAAAGAAGTGTAAGTGGCCAATATATACCGCGATTCTCATGGACGGTATATACATTCGCCAGTTCCCGATTCAGCCCTATTGAATAAGTACCATCATCATTCTCTTTGATTAAATCATTGTCCGTGATACCTCTTAGTTCTTTATCGGATTCAATCCCTTCTATGTCATAACTCTGGAATGTTGGAGTGTTGTTTATAGCGATATAAACTGTTTCATCTTCAGTAGATCTCGAATATACAATGAACCCTTCTTGTTCATGTAAAATTTCAATGTCCCCTGTTCGAAGAGGTTCGAATTCTTCCAGGCTATCAGATAGCTTCTCAACATGTTGAGAAAGCTGATCATCGTTAGCCATGTAATTGACCATCTTATGATGACTTCCATCCTCTACTATCCCATCAGTAGGAACCTCCGTACCATGAAAAAGCCATGGTTCATTAGGCGTTGTGTATAGATAGGTTAGCGCTAGCTTCCAACGTGTAATCGGATGATAACCTGTATCTTCTGACGCTCTTGTAAAACGATCAGTATAAATATGATCCATGTATTGGACAACATCAGTTTCTTCAAAAGTTGGCGAATCTAATAACGGAGAAAAATCAGTATCAGTGTCCTTGAAAATCTCCTCTGCTTTTTGTTGAAAAGATGTGTTTAAAATACGATCAAACCCCATATCAATGAAGTTCTTATCTGAGGATTCACCAGGCTCACCAATCAAGAATTGATCACCAACTTCATTGGAAACCTTGCTCCAAAACTCATCTGGTGCCTGCTCGATAGATTTAAAGTAAAAGCCATCAGAATTCAATTCATCTTTCCACTGATTCATTTTTTCGATTAAAAAAGACTGCGCTTCTTCAGTCAGTTCAATATCTCCGTCTTCCACCCATTCTTCCTCTTGTAAAGCACTACTCTCACTTACTTGTGAATGAGGAAATTCCAGAATAAGCTTCATGTCACGCTCATGCGCTGCCTCTACAAGATTTTGCAGATCTTCTTTCGATCCATATGTTTCTTGAACCTCATCGAAAGATTTCACTTCATTCCCTAAATAATCTTCACTACTGAAAACGGGAGAAAGCACTAAATGGGTCACACCTATCGTTTCCAAATGATCGAGTCGTTCAGATATACCTTGGAAATCTCCACCCATGAACGATTCTCTTGATTCTAGCTCACTGGCTCCCTCATCTTCACTGTTCTGATAACGGTCTACTAAAATATAGTAATATTGATTCGGCTTATCTTCTGTCTCGGCTAACACAGATTGAAAACTACTGAGTAGCATGCCAATAACAAATAATAAACCAATGATTTTTTGTAACTTCATGACGTTCACCACGCATTTCATTCATTAAAAAAGCCCCTAAATGGGACTTTTTTTATTATTTAAGGCAATATACCATAAGGTAATCTTCCAAAGCCTAGAGCCACCGTTAAAATCAATGCAAAAGCAAATTGGAGCCAAGCACTGAAAGCAGGCTTACCTTTTTTCAATTTCACAGCAACCATTTCCATTGCAGCGATTACCCAAATTCCAGCGATCACTTTGACAATTGATTCTGCTACGAAAAAATTACTAGATAGGTCTGAATAATACCTGAAGTATAGATCAGCACCAGTTAAGACGATTAAAATGTAAAACACACGCAACACCATATGATTGATTTTTGCTGCTTTTGAATTAACACCTTTACGAAGCATCATAACTACGACAACAAATAGAATTATTGCAATTGCCCACGTCGTGATATGTAAGTGAGTCATATTCATACCTCCTTAATTAATAAAACTCATTTTTTTAATCGTATCATTTTTTTCAAAACGGTGCGACGAATTTGTTGACAACTTTGAAACAAAATATGGGAAAGGGTATAATAGGTATTGGTGAATTCACGAATTTGGAGGGATACTATGAATAATTCAAGTCAATCAATTATGCAACAAACCGATCAATATGGTGCTCGAAACTACAATCCTTTACCGATTGTTATTTCTAAAGCTGATGGCATTTGGGTAGAAGATCCAGAAGGAAACCGCTACATGGACATGTTAAGTGCTTATTCAGCCGTAAACCAAGGACACCGTCATCCAAAGATTATCAACGCATTAAAAGAACAAGCCGATCGTGTAACGCTGACTTCTAGAGCATTTCATAATGACCAGTTAGGACCGTGGTACGAAAAGATTTGCAAAATGACTAATAAAGAAATGGCTTTGCCTATGAATACTGGTGCGGAAGCTGTTGAGACTGCTATTAAGGCCACACGTCGCTGGGCGTACGATAAAAAAGGTGTAAAAGAGAATCAGGCTGAAATTATCGCTTGTGTAGGGAATTTCCATGGTCGAACTATGACTGCAGTTTCTCTTTCCTCAGAAGAAGAATATAAAAGAGGATTCGGTCCAATGCTTCCTGGAATCAAAGTCATACCTTATGGTGATGTCGATGCCCTAAAAGAAGCTATTACTGAAAATACGGCCGGTTTCTTACTAGAACCAATCCAAGGTGAGGCGGGAATCGTCATGCCACCTGAAGGATTTTTAAAAGAAGCATATGATGTATGTAAAGAAAATAACGTTTTATTCATTGCGGACGAGATACAAGCAGGCTTAGCTCGTACTGGAAAAATGTTTGCTTGTGATTGGGAAAACGTTGAACCTGACGTATTAATACTAGGAAAAGCTTTAGGTGGTGGGGTCTTCCCTATTTCTTGTGTGGTAGCCAACGAAGATGTACTGGGCGTATTCAATCCTGGTTCACACGGATCAACATTCGGTGGTAACCCGTTAGCTTGTGCTGTTTCTACAGCATCCTTAGAAGTATTAGAAGAAGAAAAGTTAGCAGAACGCTCCTTACGTCTTGGTAATCACATGATGGATAGCTTGAAAGCGATTGACAACCCGATCATCAAAGAGGTCAGAGGAAAAGGTCTGTTCATAGGTGTTGAATTGAATGAACCTGCAAGAAAATACTGTGAACAGCTTAAAGAAAAAGGCCTATTATGTAAAGAAACTCATGAAAACGTCATCCGTTTTGCTCCTCCACTTGTTATTAGTGACGAAGATCTAGATTGGGCGATTGAGAAAATAAAAGAAGTTCTTTAATTCTTTCTTGTTTCAATGAAATAAAAGGGTTGAGGAGCATGAATGCTCTTCAACCCTTTTTTTGTTCGTTTTAGATTATTGTTTTTCTTACTTCGTTTAGAAGCTTATACATTTTCATTAGCACTAGGGTAGAACCTCGATTCAATACGAGGGTAGTCTTCAATGTGTCCTGTTAATTCAGCTATACGATACACTTGTCTTAATAAAAATCTTTTATCCAGTTCATAAACTAAATTAGCTTCAATATGATCCATCGTATTTACTGCGAATTCCCAAATACTTTCATATTTATTTTCACTGATAGATTCAGATATCATTGCTAAAGCACCCATTATATCCGTAATGATCAAATGATTATCTTTTGCATAATGTCGAATGAAACCAAAACCACGATAAATGTAATAATCGAAAGTTTCCTCTTGTAAAATTACTCTCACTTGATCTTCGTCATCGGCCAGATATGGGGAGAATGTAATATAACCATCAACAGTGATCATTAGATCTGCCATTTGATGAATGGTATTTGTAGCTGTTTTCGGATCATCATTCCCGACCGCCTTTATCGCAATTTCAGCAAGCTTGTGCATGCCCATTTGAAGGTCTTGGACTTCCGTTTCTTTATGACCGAATTCAAACATCCTATAGTATTTCGTATCATCTTCTATTTCGTCAGCACCCGGCCCCCAGTAAGTAAATAATACGTTTCCTGTAAGCAAATAATCGCCCACTTGAGGTTGTATTTGAACAATAATATTATCTTTCTTGGCTTCTTCAATCATCGTTTTATAATCAACCAGTTGAAGATATCCTACTTCTCTAGATAAAACTTGATACTGATTATCTTTATATTCTTTCATCATATCGCCAGGCTCTGTGGTACGGTACTGATCCAAGTCTTTTCTTAATGAAGAATAAATAATATCTTTAGAAATATTTTTCATACTGTAGGTAATATTATGAACTTGCATCCAAGTAGAAGCGTGATTAATGAAATAAACAAAAACAATTGAAGTAATAAATGCTAGCAAGATACTCATGACAGGCACTGCTACAAGGGTTTCAAAAGGGGCGTTCCCGATGAATAGAAAAATGACCAAAACATATACAAAGCTACCATTAAAAATACCTAGTGCGTGTTGAGTATTTTTATCTGCAATGAAGTTCAATAACATTCGAGGAGAAAACTGACCACTGAATGTCGTAAGGACAACCAACAATGAGTTCAAGGTAAAGGCACTCAGTGTTAAAATACCACCCACTAATACACTAACAAGTGTACGGGCAACTGAAGCCTCGAATTGTAAGATTTCAGGGGCGACCTCACGTAATCCAACCGCAAAGTCGATGTATAATGTAAACGCAACTAAAAATAGTGCACCCAAAATGTAAAGTAAAGGCATAAACCATAAGGTCGATTGTATTTCTTTCTTTCTCAACCTTTTGGACATATTAAAATATTTCTTTAAAGATACTGGAATCAATTTTAGCCACCCCTCTTTTGACAAAAGAATTTCTGGCATTGTTTTCCCTGAAAAAGCAATTGTAAACAGGCATCATCCTAATTTTATCGAGTCAACATAATTATTCTTCCATTGCCTTCATATTCAAGATCTTTTTTTGCCCCCAAGGAGAAAGAGCAATTTCAACTAAATAACGTTTCTTATTGTTATTAAAATTTTCGTCAGTATGACCTTCTCCATAGAACCTGTTTACACCAAAATTGACATGGTGCATATTATCTTGGTCTTGATACGAATATCTTGCTGTGATTATTACATCCTCTTCATCCGCATCCATTCTTTTATCAGAAGCAGCTTTAACTTGATGGATATTATTCTCATTAGGAGTCAACAAAACATATATTACTTGATTGCTTTGGACATTCTCATTTGTAAACCAATTCTCAGGCCTAATCGTTTCTGCAGAATAATTCAAATAAGTGTAATCACCATAGAAAACGTCTCGAGGGTCATTCGGTTCCGTCTGCAGCTTTATGACTTTCCCGAATTCTTCGATAAAATAACTGGATGCTGCCATGCTGATTAAAAATAAGACTTGAAAAGCTACTGCGAAAATCAATATTTTTTTGCGCATGATCAACCATCCTCTCGTTCGTTTTTGATGACTTCCCGACGTTGGCGATCCAGGAAGTATCCTATAGCAAACAGGACAATTCCTCCCAATAGGAAAAACAACGACTTATCTAAGAAATTCCACGCGACTTGGAAGTAAACAATACAAGTACTTATCAGAAAAGCAATCATACCGAATTGAATAAGACGAGGATGATGCTTGTGATAACCTTGTAAGAGCATTCCAACTGAAAAGACATACAAAACCAAATAAGATAGCAGTGCAGCTGCATCTACCCAAATAAACACTGGGAAAAATAAAGCAAGCTGATAAAGTGCTGATCTCTTTTTTCTTAACTGAGTTAGAATAATTGCTATACTTATCAATGGAATGAAGTACAAATAATAACTATTGTCGATTGGTAACACTTGATCTCGTGCAAAACCCTCATCAAAAAACAACCCTTGAATAATAACTACAACGAACATTGTTAGGGCTGCGACATGTTGGAATGGTCTTCGCAGTGAAGCTCGTTTAAAGACTTCTCCTGCTACGTAGATAAGTAGAACAAATAAGATGAACCAATAGTATTCCTGTTGTTGCTCTAAAGAAAATGCAAGCATTTGTAATAAAAAAGCTGTAGCAAACATCCACGCTTTTGCTGCAGACCCTTTGTTAAATACCACTGTACCGTAACCAATTATGAAAAGAGCAAAGAGCCACCAGTCAAAGCTTCTTAAGGATATAATTCCATAAAGTTGCCCTACCGTTACAATGACCATTCCAACGGAAAATAAAGAAATATGAGGTCGACTAACATAAATTAAATAAGCTGCAAATCCCCATATAAAGAAGGAAAAAACATTCTCCATACTGAAATGGTACATCTGACCAGATAAAAAGATTCCTGCTCCAAACACACATATCGAGATAATATAACAGGATAGGCCATAAAGGGGTTTAGAACGCTTGAAGAAGTACTCTCCAAGACCATAGAAGAATAAGAGAAAACCTATTATAATAGCCATTCTAATAAATTGAGGAATGCCACTCCAGTTGGCTGCAATGAATGTCAAGAACGCTAAACCAATCAGTATTGCTGCGAAAAAGAAAATCAGTGAAAAAGAATCTTTTTTAGGGTAGCGACTCAGAATTTTCTCTCGTTGATGACTTTCAATTACGCCTTCTTCAACCCATTTTTTAGATTCATTTTTCAGCCAGTCAAACTTCATGACTTTTCCCTCCTTTTAGAAATGGTTGTGTCTTCCCATAAGTTAACGAACGATAGACCCATTCCAGTGGTCCGAACCTGAATATTTTCAAATATAAATAGCTGAATAAAATCTGAAAACTATATATTAGTAAAGCGATCAATATCAATTCATACATTTGCAATTGCCCATACTGTTCTAACCCCACGCCATAAAAAACAAAGAAACAAATAGCCGATTGCATAACATAATTCGTTAAAGACAATTTTCCTACCCAAGCTAACAACTTCTTAATTATCTTACTCCAATCGCTAGTAAAAAAGATTAATAAAGCAAAGAAATAAAAGATACTAGAGAATGAACCACCAATTAGGTCTTGAGCAAGATCAAACCATTCTGGCATCCCGAAGAAATAAGGGCCAATTTTAAAAGTAATAAATAGGAAAAAAGATACTCCCATCCACAGATAAATGGCGGATAAATGATCTTTGGGATTTTTATGCCACCCTCTTTTAGCAAATATCATTCCTAAAATAAACATCGGTAAAATCGAACTGAAAGTGAAGATCCATTGCATGGGGCTCACCATCACTAACCAGTTGGAAAAGTTTTGTTGCCATATATCGCTTATGGACCCCGTAAAATTTTCATACGATTGTCGAATGGACTCAGTGTCTCGATAGCCTTCAAGCTGAGTTCTCACGCCGTAATATAACCACGTAACGAGGGCAGTAGGTATTACAAGTAAACTGAAAGCCCATATTTTTAACGTAGATTCTTTATGTTTGATAAATAATATTGCAACGAGCCCGATAACTGCATATGTCAATAAAATATCTCCATACCAAAGGGTTATGCCGTGTACAATACCTAATCCCGCTAAGACAAACATTCTGCGGCGAATGACTGTCTTACTTTTATCAGAATCCATCTTTTCATACATCATATATAACCCTATCCCGAACATCAATGAGAATAAAGGATAAAAGCTCGCCTGAATGAACATATCTATGAAAGCGAGCCATCTTTCGTCACTGGCACTATAACTGCCTTCTCCACCACCATACATAAAATGTGGAGCATGAAAGGATAGAAGATTAACAATTAAGATACCTAATAAAGAAAAACCCCTGACGGCATCAAGTGATTCAATTCGATTTTTTGTAGGATTTATAACATCATTTTCCATTCCTAAACACCTCATACCTCCATTATAATCTATTTGTAAAATTTGCAAGCACTCGAAAAACATTTTGATACTTTCCACATATATTATGTTGAAGGGAGCTTAATAACCATGCCCGCTTATGTAGGAGCAATCAAAGTTACGAGCGTTTCTTCATCGTCGATATTTCATATCGGAGATGCTTATTCAATTCAACCAATGAGTACTGCTAAGACCTATGCAGGTGGGGGGTCATTTAATACGGGCGAAGGGATCAATGTTCACCTAGGCCACTCCAGTACATTCGTATATGATAAAGATTTCATTGATCAAGGTATAACTACTCAGGGGTGATAATATGTCCTTCACTGTCCATCAACAAATTCATATACAATTTCTCAAAGTAGGCTCGGTTACCAACTCTTCTGTCTTACAAGTGGGTAGCACAGGTTGTCTACAAGCAGTGTCGAATGCTTATAACACGGGTGGTTTTACCGAACCAGCTAGACCTGCTGAAGCGATAGAAGATTTCGTTCCAGTTATTCCTATCCCACATATTCCATTCACTGATTCGTGAATTCTTCATATTTTATCAATAAGGGTTAAGGAGGCATCAGGATGTATCATCACTCAATTTGGCAACTTCTTGTCGATCTCAACAATAAAATTGATCAGCAAGCTAATGTGATCAATGAAATGCGAGAAACAATTTCTGAATTGAAGAATTCCATAGATGACCAACCACCTTCAAAACCCAGTATTGAAAAAATAGAGTACCAATTTGAACAATTAAAAATAGAAACGTTAGAAGGAACCCTGAACATTGGTTTGACCCCTCAAGAAACTTTACCATTCGAACAATTGGAAATACCATCAGAAGGTAGTAATCAGAACTCCTTGACTGCAATTGAATCTTCAATATTGCATCAACTACAACCATTTATCACGAAGCAACTACCTGGTCAAATAACACAGATGGCAAGAGAACTAGATTTCAATTTAAGTGACGAGTGGAAGAATACAATTTTTCAAGATGTTCAACAACAGTTACCAAAGAAAGTGAAAGCACATGTTGGGCAATTAGCAACGGATGGAAGTCTGAAAATTGAGCCTGAAAGAATCCCTCTTCTAACAAAGCATATACAAAAAGAAATTCTTCAAGGGGTTTCTAGATATCTTGAAAAAATAAAGGAGAATGAAACGTACGATGGCTATTAATATTTATAATGATCAATTGTGTGTCGAACATATTCAAATCTCCGGCGTTTCGACTTCATCACTATTTTTAGTGGGCGACGCCGATCATCTTCAATTCGCATCTACATTCGATACACCACCAGAATCCTATATTATCGAAAATGTTGTTCCAATCGGGCCTGTTACTGGAGGTTAACCTCGATTGTAGTAATTGAGAGAGGGAGTTTAATAACTTGAAACCTATGAGAGACAGTCGGGTCCAACGTATCAAATGTCATTCGCTCGAATTCAGTTCAATTCTTCAAGTCGGGGATAGTGAGCAAATAAACCCATATGCTGATGTATTAGCTATTCAACAAGAGGGCGCTGTTTTTTCAAATGAACTTACATTTGAAGAACAAGGTTTTTTCCAAAAACAATTACCGGAGCAGCTCATCACTGTTCCTATTGAAATCAAAAGAAAAAATTACTCCTCAATCGATGTTGGGGGAATTGAAATGATTGGAGCAACCGCAAGTTCAATCGTTCATATCGGCTCAGTTCAAACTGGCAATTCAAAAGCTCACGTCAAACATGTTCGTAGATTAAGAAATAAAGATTAAGAATGAAAATCAATGGAAAAGAAGGTGAATTTATGCCCTCCATTGTAGGACCTTTTAAAATAAATAGTGTAAGCGGCGGGACAGTTAACCTAGGTGATGCTTTCTATATCTCACCCAAGTCTTCGTCGAAAACAAGTGCCGGCTCTGGTGCACTGAATACCGGAGACTTCATTAATAATAACAACGGCTTCAGTTCAACCAATCCATTCGATGCTGATCTATTAGATCAAGTCATTACAGCAAATAAATAAAGAATAAGGAACCCCTTGCTAAATGAAGCAAGGGGTCAAAATCGTTCAAATCAATTTTTGATTACTAGATTTTTATCAAAGAAATATAAGTAGACACCTTCGAGTTCTATATTCCAAATGGATTCTACAGCTCTCTGATAGAGTTCAACTTGTACATTATACCGATCTTGGAGTTCTTGCCGTTTTTCTTCTGTTACTGCTCCTAAAATATGATCCGTTTTGTAATCAATTAAGTACCATCCTTGGTCTGTCTGAATTAGGCAATCAATCACCCCTTGGACAAGAACCGCTTCTTCTTCCTGACCATCCCAATCTGGATAGATTTCTGAAGCCTGAAGCTGCATGGTAAAAGGCAGTTCCCTTTCCATACGTGTAGCTTGACCAATGAGTGGTCCAAGCTCAGATTGAAAGAAATCGATGATCGCTTGTTTATCAATCACTTCTGCTTCTTCATCTCTTAAAATTTCTTTCCAAACCAAACCTGAAATAAATTCGTCTAACTCTTGAGCATCCCAAGAACGATTAAAATCGATATGCTGCATAACTGTGTGCATAGCACTACCAACTTCATTCGCTTTCAATTGACTCGGATCCGATTGCATAAACCTTGGACGCGACAATGAAGATTTCGATTGCTTGCGAATGAGGTCAGTGCTTGTATAATCATCTGGAACCTCTCGCAACCTCTTCAGTTCAGTAACTGTCTGCTTAGCTCTTTTCTTCATACTATTACTATAAGGATATGAAAATGTGAGTCTTCGATCGACCTCACTAAAATTGGAAGAGCGTTTCGGTAGGAGCTCTTCCCTCCACTCAGTTATCGCTTGGCGCAAATTCTCATCACGGGTTGCAGTCACCCAATCAGGATTCATCAATTCACTGGCGTGACGAACATGAATTTGCCATTTTGAATCATCCAAAGTGATATTCTTTGGCACTTCACTCCTTAATTGCTGCTGGTGGATCATTTCAGCTGAATGGTGACGAGCAAGAGAAAGACCAATCCAATTCAAATAAGTAGCTTGGTCTGTACGACTATGAGGAGGAAGTACCCACTCACGGTGGCTCAGAACTTCATTCCATTTTTCCAATCGTTTGTCCCAATCATTTACGGTACCTACAATACATAACTTTTCCTTCGCACGAGTCAATGCAACGTATAATACACGCATCTCTTCCGCAAGCATTTCACGGGTCATCGCCACCTTCAAAGCTTCCATAGGAAAGGTAGAATACATGATTCTCTTATCTAAATTCATGTATTTAGATCCGAATCCTAAGTCTTTATGAAGCAAAAACTTAGACTGGATATCTTTTTTGTTGAAATTTTTATCAGATGCACCTAGAATCACCGCAGGAAACTCAAGTCCCTTACTCTTATGAATCGTCATGATGCGAACTACATCTTCTTGTTCACCTAAAGCACGTGCAGCTGCTAAATCTTCCCCTCGTTCTTCCATTCTTTCGATAAAACGGAGGAAACGGAATAACCCTCGATATGATGAGTTCTCATAAGTACGAGCACGATCATAAAGCGCCCTCAGATTAGCTTGACGTTGCTTACCTCCAGGTGTACCACCAACAAATTCGAAATAACCTGTTTCTTGGTAAATATGCCATATTAGTTGAGAAAGAGCCCCGTACTGCGCCTCTTTCCTCCAACCATCTAACTGACTTAAGAAGCGTTCAAGTCGTCGAATCAGCTGCTCATCTTCCCCCCCAATTACATAATTCTTCATTGCCTGATAAAAGGACTCTTTTTTACCCGCTAATCGAATCTTAGCTAAGTCATCTTCACTTATTTGGACAATAGGAGACTTCAATACACTGGCTAGAGGGATATCCTGTTGTGGGTTATCAATGGTTTTGAGCACATTGATCATCACTTGGATTTCAATTGCATCGAGATACCCTGCCGATAATTCTGCATATACTGGAATTCCCATTTGTTTCAATTCTTCTACAATGACTCCTGCCCAGGTCATCGAACGCATCAGGATGACGATATCTCGATATTGCATAGAGCGCTGTTGACCTGTTTCTTTATCGATAATAGTCATTGGTTTTGAGTCATCAGTACCAATCCAAGATTGAATTTTTTCTGCATAAGTCCGAGCTTCTAATTGTGCTTTCTCAAGATATTTCCAATCATCTGAGACTGACTCATCTTCAATGTTTTCCCGGGAAATAATTTGGACTTCTGCGTCAACATCGGTGTCTGTTAAAGTATCGTACACTCGATTGCTGTAAATGAGCTCAGCATCTTCTTCATATTCCATTTCCCCTACGCGCTCGTCCAACAATTGCCTAAAAATATAATTCGTCCCATCGAGCACTTCTTTCCGGCTACGGAAATTACGGGCTAAATCGATACGAAGTGAATTATGTTCTGGCTGTTGGAACATTTTATATTTATTCATAAACAGGGTTGGTTCCGCATGACGAAAACGATATATACTTTGTTTAACATCTCCAACCATGAATAGTTGACCAGCATGGTTTCCCTGTGTCAATAACTGTAGAATTGTTTCTTGGACTAGATTCGTATCCTGGTATTCATCAATCAGGACTTCTCTGAATTGGTTTTGGTATTGGTGTGCAACTTCTGAACCTATCAATTGATCCGGTTTTGCGGAGTCTGATAGTAGAATCTTTAAACAATAGTGCTCTAAATCAGAAAAGTCGACCATTGCGTCATCTGCTTTGGCTTTTCTGAAACGTTCATGGAATTCTTTCACAAGTATCACCAATTGATGAATCAAAGGCTTTAGATGATTCAGATCTTCTAATAGCGATTCTTGTCTGCGTTCAAACCAACGTTCTTTCAGCTTTTGCATCCGATCTTTATACCTCTTACGAATATCTTTTACAGCTTCCTTTAAATCTTCGTTACACTCTGCCTTCTTACCTGAGAGTTTTCCGAAAGAAGCGTTTTCTTGGACAGTAACACTCAATTTATCCCACGGCGACTTCAATGACTCCTGAATAGCAAGAACTTGTTGCAAATCAGCTTCTAACGTTTCAGCGTAATGGTAGGGACCGTCCACATCTTGAGCAATCGATAGCGCTTGTTCAATATCAAACCGTATTGCCTCAAGTGACTCATGAAGATCATCCCTGACCACTGGCATCCACACTAAATCGTCCAGTGTCGAGTCCTCTCCAATCGTGTAAGACTCTTCTAGCTGATCGAGCCACTCGATTGGCCAAGGATTTTGCATAGAAAACTCATACACTTTAAGAATCAGCGACTCAACTTCGGCATCATCCCGGTCACTTGAAAAACTATCTACTAGTTTATAGAACGAGTTCTGCTCTTCTTCACTTTTTCCATACCACTCTTCTAAAATTTCTTGCATGATATCTGTTCTTAATAGATCTGCTTCAATATCGTCTAAAATTCTGAAGTTTGGATCTAAATCAAGCTGATAACTATATTTTCTCACCACTTCCATGCAAAAAGAATGGAGTGTTGAAATGTTCGCTCGTTGAATCAACGATAATTGCTTCTTCAAGTGGAAAGAAGAAGGGTTCGCTTGAAGGGACTTCTCTAAAGCAGCACCGACTCTTGTACGCATCTCTTGTGCCGCAGCATTCGTAAATGTTACAACTAGCATTTCATCAATATTATAAGGCTCATCTTCTCGCAACATCTTTTGAATGATCCGCTCTACAAGTACGGCTGTTTTACCAGATCCAGCAGCGGCAGCAACTAAAATATCTTTTCCATCCTCATCGATGGCTAACTGTTGTTCATCTGTCCACTTCATAGCTGAACTCCTCCCTTCTCAATCATTTTCGCAAGTATTTCTTCATCTTTACCTTCATTCAATCTTCTGAAATTATTTTCTTCTAGTGACGAATCGAATTGGCAAACAGACTGATAAGGACAGTATGTGCATGCAACTGTGTCCTTTTTCTGAAAAGGATTCAAGTGCACTTCGCCACCAACAATTTCTTCACCAGCATTTGTCATCAATGATCTTACATATTGATTCATTCGCTGAAACATTTCTTCGTTAACCGTTTTAGAACCACTTCTGAAAGACCCGTCTTTTTTAACACCGAAAGGAGCTATAGTGCTGACTCCACTTTCCAACGAGTTGTCCATCGCTTGTGCAATTGACTCTTTTTCAAGCAATAGGCCTTTCATTTTGTAGGATTTCTCCAATTCTTTTTCAATTGCTTCATCATCCTGAGATTTTGGATCCTGAATCGTAGGGTTATGAACATGGAAATAGAGCACACCAGCAGGATCTGCTTTTTTACCTAACCAATCCCCAGAATGGGTTAATACGACATCCAGGTAAGTTAACATTTGCAATGCCAATCCATAGTAAACATCGACCAAGCTTAAATCTTTACTACTAGACTTATAATCAATGACACGTAAGTAAAGTTGATCATCGATTGTCGTCTGATCGACTCGGTCAACTCGACCGCTCAATTCGAGCATGTATCCATTGGATAGATTCAACTGCAACGGAGGGAGCTTCTGTTTTTGACCAAAACCAATTTCCACCCCGGCAGGCGTAAAATCAGAATTTTTAGCTTGGTGAACGAGCATAGATGTAGCCCGGATCACAACCTGTTCTAATTTTTTCAAAATGAAACGATAACGGTTCGAACTAAATAGAATCTGATGATGTAAAACAGGTGCGAGCTTGTCCATTGCTTTTTTCACGTAATGGAGGATTTCTTGCTTCGTCAATTGGAATAAGGCTTTACCATCTTCATGTACCCAATCTGTAATCATGCGTAAAGATTCGTGGAACAATTGACCAATGTCAGGGGCATCTAGCTGAAAACCTTGGCGTTCCTTCAATCCCAATGTGTATCTTGCAAAGTATTGGTAGGAACATTGATGATACGTCTCTAATCTAGAAACACTAGACCGTATCGTTTGGTCGAACATTTCCTTGGCCGTCACTTGTTGAAGGTTCGACGGTTTATTTTGATAAAAAAGACTTTCTAAGATCAGTCGAGTGTTTTCGTCTTTTGTTTCGTGCTCCATATACCAATGTAAAGTATCCCAATAGACATCGTTCACAGGATATCCCCGCAAATATTTTGATAACTCAGCAGTTAAGATCGCACGAGATTTAGTCGGATTAGTGATGAAGCGTAAAGGTTCAACCTCATCTTCGTCATCAAGCACCCAATGTTTTTTCGCTTCCGGAAACATGGTTTCAAGCCGCTT
Source organism: Halalkalibacillus sediminis (assembly GCF_002844535.1). Taxonomy (NCBI): domain Bacteria; kingdom Bacillati; phylum Bacillota; class Bacilli; order Caryophanales; family Bacillaceae; genus Halalkalibacillus; species Halalkalibacillus sediminis. Next base: position 127,288 of record NZ_PJNH01000001.1, on the reverse strand, counting down.
CACAATCGAAGCAGGAATCTTCGTGCGTCCTTCTTCATCACTCAAAGGATAACTGACCCAAAGACGTTCAGAAGCAAGGTTGAAAGCAAGATAGATATAAAATCGATCATCTAATAAAACCCGATCTGCACGATCAGCTAACAATAAACCTTTTTCTTCTAAAATCGCTCGTTCTTCATCCGTCACCATTCCATCGCTAGGTGGTTTCATCGGAAATGTGCCATCATTGACTCCTAATAAAAAGCTCGCTCGAACATTTGTAATCCTAGAGCGTTCAACATTTCCTATAATGACATGGTCAATCGTTGGTGGCACATGAGAAAAAGTTAATGTGTCAAAACCTGCATCCATCATTTGTATGAATAAACGTTGATCGACTTCCTCTTCCCCTAGCATTTCAACCATTTCATCCAACAATTCCATCGTTGACTGCCATGCTTGTTCCTGTTCACGTGCGATTTCAACTTGGCCCGCTTCTTCATAGTCATCTCGAAGCTGCTCAAGCTTATTAGGGACTTGTACATCTTCAACCCATTCGTATAATACTCTGCACTTTTCTTTAACGGTTCCTGCCTGATTCATCGAACGGTCGAAAGTGCTCAACGCTTCCACTACTTGTAATCGGTATGAATTGATTTTCTCCTGAAATTCTATTTCTTCTGTCGTTTGTTTGCGAAAATCAAGCCCGCTGAATCGTTGATAAGTCCATGTTTTTTCTGAAAGCCACTGATCTTTTCGACGGATCCCATACTCCAACACATAGTTTTCTAATGTATCAATTGCTTCCTCATCTAATGGATAGGTTTCGTCGCTTGGTCGGATGAATCCAGTCTTAAGTAAACGAAAAATGGCATCATATCGCCAATTACTTTCTACTACCTCAAGACCAGTTCTTATTAACTCTATAAATGGATGATTCAACATCGTTTTCTTTTCATCTATGAATAGAGGGATATTATAATCTTCAAAGATAGTCTCAATCAAATCATGATACGTATTCGACTCTCGAATTAGCAAGGCAATCTCTCGGTAACGAAACCCTTCATCTCGAACTAGGCGTATAATCTCTTGCGCTGTCCGTTCAACCTCAGCTCGGGGATGGACGGCTTCGACTATATCTACAGGGGCATCTTTTCCATAAACAGGGACAGGATGCGTCTCAAAATGTCGTTCTAAATGCTGAAAGGCTTCCTGCTGTAGTTGCTCATCTGGATAGCGTTTCATAGGTGGATACTCGACTATTGAAGATTGTTTAGCTATTTCTTTAAGCGTCTCATAAGTAGTTTTCGTTTGATAAAATAAATCGAGTTGATTATTTTGATTCGATGCTTCATCATAAGTCAGAGCAATCTTTACATCTTTAGCATTCCTCATGAAAGCTTCAATCACAAAAAACTCTTGCGGTGTAAAACGGTGGAACCCATCAATATAAATAGTGGCACCGTTTAAGACATTACTTTCTTCTATCTTCTCAACCATCATCTCCAATTGATCTTCACTATCAATATAATGACCCTTCAATTGTTCCTCTAAGTGTTGAAAAATGAGCAATAAATCTTCAAGTTTCTGCTGCAATGCTTTTTCGTTCGCATTCAGATGCTGAAAATCTTGCATTTCATCCACAATACGATCAAGCACGTCAGGAGTTATACGATAACGTTTGAGCTCAGTGATCATCGCTTCCAATTGTTCGATGAACCCTTGTTTTTCAAGAGCTTTTTGAAAAGTCGATAGAGAGTCCTTATGTTGTTCCGACAGTTTCCTTAGCATCATCTGAATACCAGTGCTTGAGATGAATGGCTTAGTACCGCCACCCACTTCATGAAAGATATACCACGCTAGCCTTGAAAAACTGAACACTTGAGCCCTCGTTGAGCCTGATAGATCGCTTTTCCTTAACAAATCATACTCTTGCTGAAAGGCCATTTGGTCAGGGACAATATAAAAAATAGGATCACCCGTAGGATCCTTCTTCAAAGATGATTCAATATCTTCCAAACAATATGTACTCAAGTTTGAGCCTGCTCGCCCTAATATAAATTGTAAACCCATAAATCACCCTCCAGTTAAATAAGAAAAGCGCAAAGACCCTTTTAGAAAGCTAGTGACAGGAACTCATCAACCGTGATAAAAGAAACCCGGTAAAGTATTAAACCGTGTTGGCTAATCATTGATAGATGAAAAAAGCCACTAGCTCTCTGGGTAATGGTGCTAGACAATTATGCGCCAAATTTCTATACTTTCATTCCTCGCGAAAAAGCTGATGTTTTTGATCATCAGCCTTTATTATTCGGGTGCTCGCCTTGCTCAGCATTTGATTGAATCCGCTTTTCAACATACTTCCCAACCATCCAGAACAATCCGATACAGATACCGACGACAATTGTCTTCGTGGGATTTTGAGCAAATGAAGCAAGGCTTTCTCCCACATATGATACAGAAAAGACCATGACGGCTTTACCTAAGAGCACAGCTAACATGAACTGCTTTAAGGGGATTTTTGAAAATGCAGCCACGATATTGATCAATGCAGACGGCGAAAAAGGGAAACAAAGCAACAGAAATAATGGTCCGAAACCATGTCGGTCAAACCATGCGGTAACCCTGCGCACTTGTTTCTGATGTTGGATTTTCCTTACCCACCTGAAGCGAATCATTTTTCGTATGATAATAAAGAACACAATCGCACCAGCCGAAGCACCTGCCCACGATAATAAAAAACCTAATTCTAGGCCATATACAATTGAATTTGCCATAATAAAAACAATTACAGGTAAAAAGGAAAGGAAGGCTTCAATAAAAGGGAATGCAAATCCCGGAATAATACCGAAGCTACCGTAAAACTCCAACAACCTAATGATGAATTCACCTACAACATTGTCCTGTAATAACTCTTCCAATTCTTCTAAGTTCGATACATCCTGACCCATCCAATTACTCCTATCTTTATTTCTCTACCTCTATTTTATAAAAAAAAGATTGCTTTGCATACTTTTTTGTCGTGTGAAAGAAAAGACTTGCAAATGAGTGGGGCACATTCTATAATAGAACACACGTTCGATTAAGTGGAGGGGTACAAATGAGAAACCTAAAAGAAGAGGAAATTCAAGTGGCATCACGATTCTTGTTTCTTTCCATGGCTATCGTCGTTCTTGGTAAAGATATTCGTCAAATCGAGTCCGGCCCATTCAAAATAAAAGAACCTTATCTGGAACTTTTGAGAAAAATGGATCATGTCGCAAAAAATGAACGACGTGAGCTTCGAAAAAAGATGGCACATGATAAAATTGATGTTGTTTTTGTCCAAAAGAACGACACTTTTTCAACTTATTTATTTATCGCGAATGGATATGAGGAAGAAAGACGGTATTTTAATCCAGCCGTCAGAAAGAAGGTCGAGCACATTTTATATGAGCTCATGTTTTCAGCTATGAAGAAGCCAACTCCACCTCTCTCTGATGCTTTGTGATGCGGTCTAGCATTAAATGACGGAACTGTGCTGTACGCTGAATCTGATTGGTTAAAGAAGTGAATGAAGAATCTACTGTTAGTTCTTTTCCTCCTTCAAAATGAATGCGTGTCTGTTTGGATTCTAGTTTTTCTAAAGAGTGAACATGACCGTGGGCAATCCAGATACAGTCAGAAGAATGCGGAGAGGTCGTAGGGAGGAAAAAGATTCCGCTCATCGGATCAAGAGAAATTGGAGCTTTTCGAGTGATACCAAAAACTTCACGTGTTCCATCCAACCTTCCTTTCAAACTGGAGCCAAAATACCGACACCCTTTATCCATCAATTGCTTAGGAGGGATTTCGCATAGATACTCACCATTTTTCTCCAAAACATATGATCCATATACATCACCTGAAACTACATGAGGTGTTACAGCCATGGTTAGTGCTGTGATCTTTGGGTCCTTTAATATATCCAATACAAATCACTCCTACAATGAAATTGGTCGACGACAACTTGAAAAAAGTATATGAAAATTCAAATCATTTGTAAAATTGTCGAAAAGACGTTATTGACCCTAAAAATCGATGAAATGTGACTGATTTTGAATGAATTTAACAAAAATCGAGCGAATAATTGAAATTACCATTTATTTTGTTTTTTTGTAGAATTTTTTCAAATAGGGGAATTGATACGGAGATTTTACCAACTGGATAAAAATGAAAACCACCAACTATTGGTGGTTTTCATAATTTATTGACCTGTAGTGAAACCAAGATCATATGTGACGTCAGCAAACAATCAATTCAACAACGCCCGATCATTTGCCATTTTCTTGCCTCGAATATCTTGAAATGCTTTTAACAAATCAGAAACACTTAAATTGTCTTTTTCTTCATCGTTCGCTTCAAAGATGATCTGCCCTTCATCCATCATCCATAATCGATTTCCGAAGTCGATCGCTTGCTCCATTTGGTGGGTAACCATAACAGTAGTCAAAGAATGTTTTTCAACTAATTCTCGCGTCAGTTTCAAAATCAATTCTTCTTTTGAAGGATCGAGAGCTGCAGTGTGTTCATCCAACAATAAAATTCGAGGCTCAGTAAAGGTTGCCATCAACAGGGAAAGTGCCTGGCGCTCCCCACCTGAAAGTAATCCCACTTTCGAGGTCAAACGATTCTCTAAACCGATCTCTAATGTCGATAAATGGTCTTGAAATCGTTCACGCACTTGCTTCGTCACCCCACTGAAAATACTTCGACGTTTCGTCCGACCAAATGCAATCATCATATTTTCTTCGATTGTCATGTGAGGTGCAGTCCCTGCCATAGGGTTCTGAAATACTCTTCCAAGGTATTTCGCCCGTTTTTCTTCAGTCAATGTGGTTACGTTCCGTTCATCAATCCACACATCACCTTCATCAGGAATAATAGAACCTGCGAGTGTATTCAACAATGTCGACTTACCAGCACCGTTACTTCCGATAATCGAAACAAAGTCTCCTTCATTCAAAACTTGGGTAATATCGACCAGTGCTTGCCGTTCATCTGGAGTGTTTGGATAAAACGTTTTATGAACTTGATTCAGTTGAAGCAATAGAAACTCCTCCTTTCTTTACATTCCCGCGCTTTTGAGAAGCTTCTTTTGATTTTTTGAATTGTTTCTTTGCATTATTTTGGTGGAACCAATTCGGTAAAACCAACGCTGTGATTACGATAATGGCCGTGATCAACTTCATATCACTCGGTTCTAGAAAGTCAATCCGTAGCGCTAAGGAATAAATCACACGATAGGTAATCGCGCCTAGAATGACCGCTAATGTCATTCGAACGACCTTGTCTTTTCCAAAAAGAACTTCACCGATAATAACAGAGGCTAAACCAATAATGATCATTCCTACACCTAAATTCACATCCGCAAATCCGTTATGTTGAGTAATTAATGCGCCACTTAAAGCTACCAGGGCGTTTGATAACCCAATCCCTAATATGATGTAGATGTTTGTATTAGCAGAGAAGCTTTTGACCATTGTCTGATTGTCGCCTGTAGCACGCAAAGTTAAGCCAGCTTCGGTCCGCAAGAAAAAGTCCATTACTTTTTTGACGATCAAAACGATCAAAACCATCGTAACAATTACTAAGAAAGTACGTGGCGCGTAGTCTGTCAGTCCTACCAATTCGAAAGGAGCTACTAATATTGCATCTAAAGAAAGCCCTCCCCACCATGAACCTATGACTGTAAACAGAGTCGTTTCATTTAATAATGGAATGTTGGGTTGGCCCATAATCCTTAAGTTGATGGAATAAAGAGCAATCATCATCAAAATCCCAGCCAGGAGGGGATTGATTTTTCCTTTTGTATGGAGAAGGCCCGTGAAACACCCCGCAACGAAGCCCACAGCTGCCCCGGTCATAGTTGCAGTAAAAGGGTCCACTCCTCCGACAATCATCACGGAGGCTACAGCTCCTCCAGTGACAAAACTTCCATCAACGGTCAAATCAGGAAAGTCTAATATACGAAAGGATAGATACACACCCAATGCCATAATTGCGTAAATCAAACCTGATTCTAATGCTCCATATAATGAACTAACCATTTCGTACCGACTCCTTTATTCTTCATCAGACGCTTCTGTTGAAACCATTTCTGCGTCTTCTGTCCACTCTTCTTTCAACTCTACACCCATTTTCTCAGCTGCATCTTCGTTGATCTGTAACTTCAAATTTTGTGGGTATTCTGCTGGAATCTCTCCAGGAGAAGTTCCATCTTCTAAAATCTTGACAGCTTTTTGACCTGCTTCGAAACCAATATCAAAGTAATCGAAACCATAACCAGCGAAGCCACCACGTTTCACTGAATCCAGTTCACTAACGAATACTGGAACTTCTTCGTTCTGACCAACCTGCAAAACAGATTCAAGCGCACTGACCACTGTGTTGTCTGTGATTACTAGGAAGGTATCCGCCTCACCTACTAAAGCTTCGCTCGCTTGTTGAACCTCAGACGATGAAGAAACATTTCTTTCAACAGTGCTCAATCCTTCTTGTTGAGCTAATTCATTAATCGTTTCAACTTGAGATACGGAATTTTGTTCAGATGCATTATACAAAAGACCGATTGATTCAAAGCCCATTTCCTTGATCAAAGCTATCGTATTTGGAACTGAATCTGGATGCATATCCGCCGTTCCAGTAACGTTCCCGCCAGGAGCGTCCATTGATTCGACTAAACCTGCGCCCACAGGATCCGTCACCGATGTGAAAACAATAGGAATTTCAGTTGTTTCGTTCAGGGCAGCCTGTGCACTAGGCGTAGAGTTGGCAAAAATCAAATCAACTTCATCACCGACTAACTTTTCGGCTATCAATTGATTGTTGTTATTATCACCTTGAGCTGTGGATTCATCGAATTCAACATTCAGCCCTGCATCTTCAAATGCTTGTTTGAATCCTTCGGTAGCACGATCCAAAGAAGGGTGCTCGACGATTTGAGAAATACCAATCGTGTAATCAACCTCTTCAGACTCGCCACCTGAACTTTCAGAGGAAGCGCCCTCTGCGTCACTTCCACACGCTGCTAGAAATACCATTAATCCTAAAAGACTTATCATCCATAATTTTTTCATAGTTTCGACCCCTTTTGTGCTTGTATGCTTTTATGCATTAAAGCGAAAATAAATGTTAACACCGAGTATATTCGTCTATATCAGAAAAATCAACCCCAAAAATATAAAAAATCCTCCAGCATAGTTTGCTGGAGGATTCTTGTAAACGCTTACTCACCTGCTATGAAGATAATTGATCGCGTAGGCTTCTGCGCAGAATTTTTCCTGTTGTATTTTTAGGTAGTTCTTCTAGGAATTCAATTTTCTTAGGAATTTTATATTTAGCAAGCTTTGTCTTACATAATTCATTCAAATCATCTTCTGTAACATTTTCATCATTACAGACAACAAATGCTACGACTGCCTCTCCTAAGTCTTCATCAGGCTCACCAATAACAGCCACTTCACTGATTTGTTCGTGACTATATAAGACCTCTTCAACTTCTCTTGGGTATACATTATAACCTCCGACCAAAATTAAATCCTTCTTACGGTCGACAATGTAAAAGTACCCTTCTTCATCTGTTTGAGCCATATCGCCCGTGTATAACCATCCATCTTTGATCGACGCTTGAGTTTCCTCAGGCATTTTATAATAGCCTTTCATGACGTTCGGTCCACGTACGATCAGTTCACCAACCTGTCCTGGTGGTAACTCGTTTCCGTTTTCATCGACGACTTTGTTTTCCACATTGATGATGCTCTTTCCGATGGATCCTGCTTGTCTTGGTCGATCAAGCGGGTTGAAACATGTAACTGGAGAAGCTTCTGACAAACCATATCCCTCAGATATTTGCACATCAAAATGTTGTTCAAATTTTTCAAGTAACGCAACTGGCATTGATGCACCACCTGAGATACATAGACGGATATTAGAGAAATCTTTTTCATCTTCATTTGGATACTGTAACAAGTAATTATACATTGTTGGAACTCCAGCAAATACTGTTGCTTGGTGCTCTCTAGTAATCTTGAATACAGCTTCTGGTGAAAATTGAGGAACAATTAACACAGTCGCACCATTCACTAATGGAGCATTCAAAGCTACCGTTAGACAGAAAACATGGAACATCGGTAATGCAGCAATCACTCGATCATTCGCATTGATATTTAAATACTCTGCAGTATCCTTCGCATTTGAGAAGATATTCTTATGAGTCAACATGGCACCTTTCGGCTTACCCGTTGTACCTGAAGTATACAAAATGACAGCGGTATCATCATCGTTTAAAACAGGTCGTTCTAATTCAAGACTACCTTTTTGTACTAATTCAGTGAACGAGTAAGTTTTTTCTTTTAAAGGCGAAGATTCAAAGCTTGAATCAGGCTTAGTTTCACCTACAATGTAATTTTTAACATCTGGAATAGATTCGCTCATTTTCTCGAACTTTTCGAATAAAACATCAAGCGTAATGATTCCTTTAACATCCCCGTTGTTAACGATATAGGAGATTTCATCTGCAGTATAAATCGGATTGATTGGAATAACTGTAAGTCCTAGACGCAGCGCCCCGTATAAACCAATCACAAAATGAGGTGTATTTCCTACAACTAAACCAATATGGTCCCCTTTTTTGTAACCCAAAGCTTTTAAACTTGAAGCAAACTTAGTAACTGAGCCTTCTAGCGTTTGATAGTTTGTCTCTTCACCATTGAAAATATAGGCAGGCTTCGACAAATTGTCTTTTGCTGTTAGTGATAATTGATCACTTAAATTCATATGTACGCCTCCTTGTTGAATGTGAATGAATCATCATTCATTAAAATATTCTGAATTCATTATAATTTATTAGACTCTCATGAGCAAGTAACTCAAATCATGAGATACATTTGTCCGAGTTTAAAAGTTTGTTAGATGGCTTAATTAAAAATGTCGAACTCTGCAAAAAAACTCCTGTCGCTTTATAAAGCAACAGGAGACAACATACTAGTAAACTAGCGATATGAAATCATCTTCTTCAATCTTGCCGAGGTAATGCTGTAAATCAAGGTCTGAAACTGCTTCTCGAATGGCTTTAGGATCATATTTGACCCCTTTCAGCTGATTTTCAACAGTATCTACTTCACCAATTCCGAAGAAATCACCGTAAATCGTACAATTTTCGATGACACCTTTTTTCACATCCAGACGGAAGTCGTATGACCCCACACCTTCAATACGCTTCGTATGTTGGATGTTAAACGATGGCGAACGTCCGTAATTCCAATCCCATCTTTGATAACGTTCTTTTGAAATCTCATTAATTTTATTCCAATCTTCCTCGGTCAATTTATATTGTGGTACATCTTTGACATCAGTCACATCGAAAATGTATTTCAATAATATTTTTTTGAACTCGTCCATTGGCATTGGCTCTTCTAAAAATTCGGAGATATTAGCCACACGACTCCGAATCGACTTGATTCCTTTAGAACGAATTTTTTCAGATTTGACTTTTAATGAAGAAACGACGTTCTCTACCTCTGAATCGAACATTAGAGTACCATGACTGAACATACGTCCTTTAGTCGTGAATTGCGCATTCCCAGAAATTTTACGCCCATCTGCTGTGATATCGTTTCTTCCAGAAAGCTCAGCGTTAACTCCAAGACGTTGCAATGCATCCGTCACGGGTTTTGTGAATTTAGCGAAGTTACTGAAACTGTTTCCTTCATCTTTTGCTAAGAAACTGAAGTTCAGGTTACCTAAATCATGATAAACAGCCCCACCACCTGAGAGACGGCGAACGACTTTAATGTTGTTCTTTTCTACATAATCCGTATTGATCTCCTCAATGGTGTTCTGGTTTTTCCCAATGATGATTGATGGACCGTTCACGTAAAACAAAAGATATTGCTGGTCATCGTCAATATTCAAATGCTTAAGCGCATACTCTTCAATCGCTAAGTTGACGAATGGATCTGTAATACCTTCATTATCGATAAAATAGAGCATAGATTATTCCTCCTATTGATAATTAGTTATACTGTTTAATCGCTTGCTACCCTCTTAAAGTATAAAAAACAACTCGAGTGATAGCAATTGTTAACTTTCCCATGTCTGCCCTTCTGAGGTAAGCTTCACTAGGCCAGTATATACTTCTTTGGCTTCCTGTAGTAGTTGTTGATGATCTCCGAAATGAGGTAAATGAGTGAGCCACATGGACCCAACATTCGCCGAACTTGCTAAAGTTCCACATTCTTCACTTGTCATGTGACCTGGGCCGGATCCATCCATTCCTTTATAAAAACTACACTCTGCAATTAACAAATTGGCTTCTCGAGAAAAGTCAACAAGCTCGTCAAAATAAGCAGTATCGGCAGTATAAACGATTGTCCGATCTTGATTGGAAATCTTCAAAGCATAACATGGTCTTGGGTGTTCCGTCATCGTCGTTTCAATTTTGAATGGCCCGACTGTAAAAGCCTGATTTTTAGGAATAGGGACTGCTTCAGTTGCTTCATGATTCAAGCTTGCAAAATTCTCCGCTTCATCTTTTCCCGCATAAATTGGTACAGATCGAGACAGGTTTCCAAGTTGCTGTTGGACGAAACAAGCATACTGAAAAGCACCTACATCCGCTATATGGTCATTATGAAAATGAGAAATGACTACAGCATTAATTGAAGGTATATCTGTATATTTCTGAAGCTTAGATAAAGCCCCACTTCCCAAGTCGATGACTAGCCGAAAATTATCCTGTTCGATTAAATAGCAAGAAGTTGCACTATCTTGCCCCGGGTATGCACCCCAAAAACCAATTGTCGTAATTTTCAAAATAGTACTTCCTTCCTATTTTTTGTTATAATACAGAAAAACTGTTCACATTTCTGTACTAATACAGTATAGTATTAACAAACACCTTTAAAGGAGGATATTGATGATTACTTCACCAATGCAATTCTTCAGAAATTTACCGAAAAAACTGTGTACATCCTGTAAAAAACCTATGGAGGAGCAGGCAGACTGCTACACTAACCGCTGCGAAAAATGTTCACCTGTCATATAACAGCGGACAAGACTAAAAATTAAATGAATGTTAAACAGCGAAAAGCACTTAGACGAGTCTAGGTGCTTTTCTTAGTTAGTTTATTTTTTTAGATATACCATCAGCGATGGCCACAGCTTGATCCATACAGTCAGGGATACCTACTCCACGATAGGCGTTCCCTGCTAAATAAACATTGGGTAGTTTTTCAGCCATTTTATTTTCTAGTTCTTTTAATCTTTCTAAATGACCGACTGTATATTGTGGCATTGCTTCATTCCAACGAGTAACCATATGGAAAATCGGATCTCCATCAATCTTGATGACAGATTGCAGATCTTCAAGAACTACAGATTTGATGTGTTCATCTGATTCTTGAATCAACTCTTCATCTCCAGGTTTCCCTACATATACACGCATCAATACATATCCTTCTGGTGTCGTGTGTGGCCACTTTTTGTGTGTCCAAGTGCATGCAGTCATTCGGTACTGTTCTTTTCGAGAAACAACGAACCCTGTTCCATTCGGCAGGTCATGAACAGCATTTTCATTAAAAGCTAGCACCACATTTGCTACAGATGTATTTTTCACTTCCATCAACTTATGCATAAAATCATATTGACTGAAAATCTTCGAGGTTACTTGATGAGGCGTAGTCATAACGATATGATCTGCGTCTAATACCTCTTCTTCATCTACCAAGTGAATCGTATAGTTTTGAGCATTCTTCTCAATATGTTTGACCTTTGTATTACGTAAAATATTTGTAGAAGTTAACTCATTTTCAAGAGCATCAACGATTTTCTGCAAACCACCATTCAAGGTAATGAAGGCACTCTTGGCTCCTCCGCGTTTTTTAGGCATCGTTTTTTTGAGTCCTAACATCAGGCTACGGTGGTTTTGTTCCAATTGATAAAAGTTCGGAAATGTTGCCATCAAGCTTAACCGATCGATGTCACCAGCATATATTCCGGAAATCAGTGGGTGAATCAATCTATCTACCACTTGATTACCTAAACGACGACGGAAAAACTGACCGACAGAAATATCGCCTTCCACTTCTGACCTTGATCGAACCAGGTCTTTCAGTGCAGCAACTTTACCAGAAATCGAAAAAAGAGAAGAAAAGGCATAAGGAGTAACTTTTGTCGGAATTCCCATAAAGCCACCTTTAGGTATAGGGTGGAGATGATCTTGAGATAAAATGAATGCTTGGCCTGTAGCGTTATGAACAATTTGATCTGCTAAACCTAATTCTTCGATCAAGCGTTTTCCTGCAGGCTTACGCTCTAAGATAGAATCCGGGCCTCTTTCTATGGTAAAACCATCTTTCTCTTCTGTCTGAATTTTTCCACCCAACCTGTCAGACTGTTCTATAAGAGTAATCTCAGCATCAATATTTTCTTTTTGTAAATAGTAAGCGGCGGTGAGCCCAGTAATGCCACCGCCGATGATTACAATTTTATTCTTTCCCATATCGGCCTAACCTCTCATTTTGTCCAAAACGACTTTAGCTAATGTCGCCACAAATTTCGGGTGAATATTCGGCATCTCTGGACGATAATAAGATGCATTGATTTCATCACACACAACTTTACATTCGTAATCGTTGTCATATAGGACTTCTAAATGGTCAGAAACAAACCCAACTGGTGCATATACAAAAGTCGTGTAGCCTTTTTCTTCATGTAAATCTTTCGTCAAGTCTTGCACGTCAGGGCCCAACCAAGGGTCTGGGGTGTTACCTTCACTTTGCCAGCCGATATGATAATCTTGAATGCCAGTTTCTTTAGCAATCAGGTCTGCTGTTTCTTTCAATTGCTCTGGGTAAGGGTCTCCGTTTTGAATGATTTTTTCAGGGAGACTGTGTGCAGAAACAATCAATGCAGCGTTTTCACGCTCTTGTTCAGTCATTGAACCATACACTTTATTTATTTGCTCACTCCAGTAATTGATGAATCCTGGCTCATTGTACCAACTCTCTACTGAAGATAGATTGATGCCATATTTATCAGCTTCTTCTTGAGCTCTTCCATTGTAAGACTTAATACTAAAGGTAGAATAGTGTGGAGCTAGCACGATGCTATAAGCTTCATCTATTCCATCTTTGTTCATTTCTTCAATAGCATCTTCAATAAATGGATCGATGTGCTTCAATCCGATGTAAAGTTTGAATTCTACATCCTCTTGAACTCGGTTCAACGTTCCAGTTAATGCTTGAGCTTGCTGCCTTGTAATTTTAGCAAGTGGTGAAATTCCTCCGATTGCTTCATAGCGACTTCTTAAGTCTTCTAACATTTCGTCTGTTGGAGGGTTTCCTCTGCGAATGTGAGTATAGTATCGTTCTAAGTCTTCTTCTTTGTATGGCGTTCCATAAGCCATAACTAGTAGTCCTACCGTTTTCTTTGCCATTGTTACACGTCAACTCCTTTATTTTGCTGTGTACTCATGTACAAACGCTGCTAGTCGTTTTAGTGTATCTGGTTGTATATCTGGAAACACACCATGCCCCAAATTGAAGACATAGCCTGGTTGATCACTTGCTTGGTCGAGAATTTCCTTCGTTCTCTTCTCGATTACATCCCAATCTGCTAAAAGAATTGCTGGGTCCAAGTTCCCTTGAACAGATTTCTGAATCCCCATAGCACGAGCTTCATTAACCGAAGTTCGCCAATCAAGTCCGACAGTCGTTACAGGAAGATCATTGAATTCTAATAAAAGATGATTCGCTCCAATTCCGAACAGTATCGTTGGAACATTTTCTTTTTGCAACTCAGTAAAGATCCGGTCCATAACTGGTTTGATGAACATACGGTAATCAGGAGCATTTACGGCTCCTACCCAAGAGTCAAAAATCTGAATCGCTTTAGCACCTGATTTGATTTGGGCTTTTGTATAAGTGATTACAAGATCACCTAACTTGTCCATCAGTGCAAACCAAAGATCAGGTCGTCCATACATCATCGCTTTCGTTTTGTTGTATTGTTTAGAAGGTCCACCTTCAATCATGTAGCTAGCTAAAGTAAATGGAGCTCCACTGAAACCGATCAATGGAACATTCAGTTTTTCCTTTGTAAGTAATTCGATTGTTTGAAGAACATATGGGACATCATTTTTCGGATCAAGTTCACCAAGTCGCTCGATGTCTTCCATCGACCGGATAGGATTGTGAATGACAGGACCGATTCCTGATTTAATTTCTACATCCACTCCAATTGGTGGTAAAGGAGACATGATGTCTTTATAAAGGATTGCGGCATCAGTTTGGTAGTTTTGAACTGGCAACTCGGTAACGTATGCACATAATTCTGGCTGGTGTGTAATTTCAAATAGTGAATATTTTTCTTTTAATTTACGATATTCAGGTTGGGAACGTCCAGCTTGCCTCATAAACCACAATGGAGTATAAGATGTCTTTTCCCCTTGATATGCACGAAGTATTGTATCATTAAACGATTTCATCTAGACTCACCTTTCAAACACGTATCATTCTTGTCAATTTCACTATAAATCAATTTGTTTTGACTGTATAGCAATTCCATTCAAATGTCATGAATTCGCCACGTATACTGATAAACTCAATTATTTTGCTAGAGATTCCTTGCTTTTCATACCCATAGATTCACAGCCTACGATGAAAGTCGTCAGGTGCTCCCTCTCCACTAAATCACAAACTTTTGGCTGATCTAATGAGACGTGTGAAGCATTTTCGATAACCAACACTTTAGGTCGTAACGGGAAATTGTAATGATTTTCGATTACTACTCCTACTTCCCCCGTAGACAATTGAACGGTTACACCTTTCGGGTAGATGGCTACAGAACGGTTGAAAGCTTTGACCAGTTCAGGATCAAACAATTTTGTTGCACCTGCTAGTAAAAACTCCAAAACATCCTGTGGCAACATCGGATCCCGATAAACACGATGAGAAGTCATAGCGTCATATACATCCGCAATTGCGATGATCTTTCCAAACAAGTGGATTTCATCTTCCGTCAAACCTTTCGGATAACCAGAACCATCTAATC
Organism: Halalkalibacillus sediminis; assembly: GCF_002844535.1. NCBI lineage: Bacteria > Bacillati > Bacillota > Bacilli > Caryophanales > Bacillaceae > Halalkalibacillus > Halalkalibacillus sediminis. Next base: position 112,237 of record NZ_PJNH01000001.1, on the reverse strand, counting down.
GCTCATGGTGTTCAGCTACGCCTCTTAAAACATCTGGTGAAAAGACCATTTGTTGACTTAGAATATCATAACCATTTTGGGCATGCTTCTTGATGGTTTCATACTCTTCGTCCGTCAAAGCACCAGGCTTGTTCAAAATATCTACTGGAGCCATCATCTTTCCGATATCATGAAGTAGTGCACTCATTCCCAGTCGCTTCAACTTCTTTGGAGTCAATTTAATTTCTTTTCCTACCATCAGTGAATATAAGGCTACATTTACTGAATGTGAAAATACGTATAAGTCATAGTGATAAGTGTTAGCTATGAGTTCTAGTAATCCATCTAACCCTCTCACTTCATCCAGCAATTCGTCCAACACATTCTCGATTGGTTTCATTTCCAGATGCACCAGTTGACTGTTATCTTTTTTAGTTTTCATGGGTCTAAAAGAATTTTCTAACGCATTTGCAGCCTGCCTTTTCAGTGGTTCTGGAATATTCTCGTTTATAACAAAGTCTTCTACACGATCATCTTTGATATAAACACTTCCAAGGCTCGAGTTTTTAACCTTCTCGATCAAACGGTCACTTAGTTCAACATCTTCCCCGAGTAAAAGACGGCCATCTTGCATGTAAGTTGATTTTGCTACTACCATGCCAGCTCTCAAATCAGTTATACTAACTAGTCGCATATCTTCTCATCTCTTTCTACGGCTCAGTTTTTTTAGGTTATTTTACTAATATCTTTTTCTAATAGGCGCTATCTGTATTAGAGGGTTCGCCCTCCTGACCAGTTAATGGATTAACTGGTATTACATAAAATGTTGGGTTATTCATGAAGCCAAGGGTTTGCACTTTATATCTGCCTTTACCTGTTGTTTTTCCTACATATGTAGGTTCTTCACCAGAATTCTTGTATATATGATATTCAATTCTCTCATCTGACGCTCTGTCCCAAGTCAATTCTATGAATAGTCCATCTAGAATTCCGAACGACAAATCAGCTGAAAAATTCGTTAAAGTAGGTAATCGAACGGGATCTTCCAGTTCCTCAACACCTTCCGGCCGTTCGAAAGATAAGGAGAAATCTTTCGTTTCATCTAAACTAGAAAGTATTGCTTTTGACAATCTCGTCGGTGCTGAGCTACCAGTGGTTAAATAATTATCTTCATTCGCTTGGTCATAACCGATCCAGGTTGATATCGTATATTCTGGGTTATACCCTATAAACCACGCATCTCTATAGGCTCCCTGAACCTGTGGATGTTGAGTAGATCCTGTTTTCCCAGCTAGAGCTTTGGGGTAACTACCATCTTGACCGGTCCCTTCATTAACTACTGCTTCTAGCATACGGGTCAGATACCAAGAGGTTTGTGGTGAAAAAAGTTGTTCAGGTTCTGGGCGATCAACATCCAATACGTTTCCGTCCCTACCTTTTACTTCAACAATACTGTAAGGTTCAATATATTCCCCCTGGTTGTAAAATGTACGGTACAATCCGGCTAATTGTAGAGGCGTCAACCCTTCTTCCAAACCTCCAAGGGCTATTGCTAATCCATCCTCTTGTAAGTCAATTCCTACCTCATTCAAATACTCTTTACCATGCGCCACACCCAGTTCATTCAGAATATTAACAGCAGGTGTATTTTTGGATTTAAGCAATGCATCGTAAAGAGTCATCTCACCTTCATATGTCCCATCTGCATTGGACGGTGAATAACCATCATAGTCTACTTGTTTGTCCTCAACAAGGGAGTAAGGTTCATATACTCCCTCCTCAAGTGCAGGCCCATAGACGACAAGAGGTTTCAATGTAGATCCTGGCTGCCTTTTAACTTGCACACGGTTCAAATCGCCTCGTTGATATTCCCTGCCTCCAATAGCAGCTCGGATCAAACCGTTTGATTGATTTACAATGACGACAGATGACTGAATGTTACCTTGGGAACCTTGAAAATACTCATCCTTTTGTAACTCTTTATAGGCCATCTCTTGAGCTTTTAAATCTAAGCCTATAGTAATCTCATAGCCACCAGTATATATTTCATTACGAGATAGATGATAATCTTCTTCTACCTCATTAAGCACTATATCAATGTAACTATTAATAAAAGGTTGATCTTCCTGTTCACTTTGATTCAAACCTAATGTTTTTCCACGCGCTCTGATAGACGTTTCAGCATCGATCATATTTAGTTCATACATTCTAGATAATACGACATTCCTTCGATCCAAAGCTGCTTCAGGATCAATAAGAGGGGAATAATTATTAGGCGCTTTTGGTAGTGCAGCAAGCATTGCTCCCTCTGAAATGTCTAGTTCAGATACAGGCTTCGAATAAAAATGTTGTGCCGCTTCTTCAACCCCATATATTCCATGGCCGAAGTAAATTTCATTCAAATAATACTCCAGTATCTCTTCCTTCGACTTCTCTTGTTCTAAATAAATCGCACCCATCGCTTCTTTCGTTTTTCTTAGCCAAGATTTATCACTTGTAAGAGAAGTGTTTTTAACTAATTGTTGAGTAATCGTGCTTGCTCCTTCAGCTTTACTCCATGTCACTACGTCTACGTAAACCGCACGCAAAATAGCTTGTAGGTCCACTCCACTATGGTCATAAAAACGATGGTCTTCAATAGCAACAAAAGCATCTTTGACATGGTCAGGGATTGATTCAATCGGTGCATATGTACGATTTTCGTCGTATAACTTGATAATTTCTTCTCCCTCTTCATTTTGAAGAACAGTCGATTCTGAAAAGATAAAATGTTTTTCATCAACCACAAATCGTCCGCCTAATAGAATAGTTAAATAACCGATAATGCTCAGTATGAATAAACCTATTAAGCTATACGCTATCCACTTCCATTTTCTAGGAACTTTTTCTCGAAGACGTTTCATGATTGTCAATACTTCCACCCCGTAAACCTTTTGAGCATATAATTCATACACCTTTTTCGATACTTCTCCATTAAAACTAACTACTATTATAATATAGTCGAGTCACTTCGACAAAACATGTACTTTAACGACACCACGATTCTCATAGAAATTTTGAATTTCATTAAAACTTTTTCAGACAATTAGAGAAATTGTTATAATGTGATATAGGTAAAGAAGGGAGTATCATACATGCGAGAAGTAGTGATTGTTGAAGCAGTGCGTACACCAGTTGGAAAAAGAAATGGACTATTAAGTGAAATTAGACCTGATGAATTAGCAGCCAAAACCTTACGTGAGTTGTTGAATCGTTCAGATATCGACCCATCGTTAATTGAAGATGTCATTATGGGTTGTGTCACACAATCAGGTGAACAAGCTTCTGACATAGGGAGACTTGCCTCCCTGATTGCTGGACTACCACAGGAAGTCCCAGGTACGACGATCGACAGACAGTGTGGTTCCAGTCAACAAGCTGTACATTTTGCGTCACAAGCCATCCTTAGTGGCGATATGGACGTAGTGATTGCAGCAGGTGTTGAAAGTATGTCTAGAGTTCCGATGTTTTCAAACTTAAATGGGGCTACAATGAGTCCAAAGCTTACAGAAAAATACGAAATGATCAACCAAGGATTATCAGCTGAACGAATCGCAGAAAAATGGGGTTTTTCCCGAAAACAATTGGATGAATTCGCGTACCGTAGCCATTTACTGGCACTTAGAGCCATTGATGAAGGTCGTTTTGATAAAGAAACCTTTCCGATAGAAGTAACTATGAGTGATGGCACTAAGCAAAGGATGAAAATTGACGAAGGTCCACGCGAAGATGCGCACATGGACAACATCTCAAAACTCAAACCGGTCTTCAAAGAAGATGGCGTCATTCATGCAGGAAATGCTAGTCAGATTAGTGATGGTTCTGCAGCCCTTTTGCTGATGTCTAAAGAAAAGGCTGAAGAACTAGGTTACAAGCCACGATTTAAAGTGATCGCTCGAACCGTGGTTGGATCTGACCCAACTTTAATGCTAACAGGACCTATACCTGCAACTAAGAAAGTTTTAGAAAAAGCAGGTCTGACGATTGATGACATCGATTTATTCGAAGTAAATGAAGCATTCGCTCCTGTTCCATTGGCCTGGTTGGAGGAGACTGGTGCTGACTCTAAAAAATTGAATGTTAACGGTGGTGCTATTGCGTTAGGTCATCCTTTAGGAGCAAGTGGTGCAAAGCTGATGACTACGATGATTCATGAGCTTGAACGCACTGGTGGTAGATACGGTCTACAAACCATGTGTGAAGGACACGGCATGGCAAATGCGACAATAATTGAAAGATTGGACCAGGAGGAAAATTAATGAACGTAACAGATAAGGTTGCCATTGTAACGGGAGGGGCTTCTGGGTTAGGAGAAGCTACTGCCCGTCACTTGGTTGCTAAGGGTGCAAAAGTCGTAATTGCCGACGTACAAGTACAGAAAGGAAAAGAGCTTACAGACGATCTAGGGCAGGAAAAAGCTGTCTTTGCACACACAGATGTGACGGAGGAAGAAAGTGTCTTACAAGCTATTAAAATAGCAGTGGACAAATGGGGCGAACTCCACTTGGCTGTTAACTGTGCCGGTATAGGTGCAGCCGAGAAAACAGTGAGTAGCAAAGGAGTACATGACTTAGAAACTTTCCAAAAAGTAATCCATGTCAATCTTATTGGAACATTCAATGTCATTCGCTTGGCTGCTAAGCAGATAAGTGATAATGACGCTGATGAGAATCGTGAGCGTGGAATAATCATAAATACAGCTTCTATTGCGGCATATGACGGGCAAATAGGTCAAGCAGCATATAGTGCATCAAAAGGCGGAATCGTGGGAATGACCTTACCAATCGCGCGGGACCTTTCTAAACTAGGAATTCGAGTCATGACGATAGCGCCGGGATCTTTTGATACACCTATTCTTTCTTCATTACCTGAAAAAGCTAGAAGTGCTCTTGGTGAAATGACACCTTTCCCTCCACGGTTAGGAAAGCCAGAAGAATATGCTCGTCTTGTTGAGAGTATTATAGATAATCCGATGTTGAACGGTGAAGTGATCCGTCTGGACGGAGCTATTCGAATGCCTCCGAAATAATTTGTTTCAAATTAACAATTGTTATGAGGTGATTTTCTGAAAGAAGATGAGAAAAAAGATGTAATAAAAGTTGTATCTGTAACTGCTGTTGGTTCAATTCTTATTTTGCTGATCCCGGTACTTTTTTCATATTTATAGCTCAAGGGCTACTGAAGTTCTAAAGGTTTTATAAAAGTGCTGATCCCAGATGCTTTCACGAAGCAATCTATAGATTTTGTTATCAGTCTATGGACGTTCCGCGCTCGGTGTATTCTCTTCAGAGACAATACACGAGCGCCTGTGCTTTACTGATTATAACCCCATATTTTTCGCGATAATATTTTTCATGATATCGTTCGTCCCTGCATAAATAGAAGAAACAGGTATATCCCGATACCTGCGTGCAATCGGATATTCCTCCATATAGCCATATCCACCGTGCAATTGCATACAAGTATTTGCGGTCCGTCTCGCCATATCTGTGATCCACCACTTAGCCATTGATACTTCCGTGACAACTTCTTCTCCATCCATATGTTTAGAAATCACATCATCTAAGAATGTCCGACCAATTTTTATTTCCGTTGCCGTTTCGGCTATTTTGAATTGTGTATTTTGAAATTGTGATACACGCTTTCCGAAAGCTTTTCTCTCCTTAACGTAATCCATGGTCATTTCTAACATTTCTTCAGCAGCAACCTGGCCGCTGATTCCGACAATCAATCGCTCTTGCTGTAATTTCTCCATCAAGTAATAAAACCCTTTGCCTTCTTCACCCAACAAGTTTTCTTCAGGAATTTTAACATCTTCAAAAAATAATTCAGCTGTGTCTTGTGCATGAAGACCCACTTTATCCAGTTTTCTACCTTTAGAAAAGCCTTCCATCCCCTCTTCTACAACTAAGAGACTGATGCCTTTATGACCCGCGCTTGGATCAGTTTTACACACGACTACAACCAAATCAGCTAATATACCATTCGTTATGAAGGTTTTTTGACCGTTCAAAATATAATGGTCTCCATCTTTTATCGCAGTAGTCTTAATACCAGCAAGATCTGACCCTGCATCAGGTTCCGTCATCGCAATCGCTGTTATGCACTCACCTGAAACGCATTTCGGTAACCACTCTACTTTTTTTCCTGCAGAACCATAGTCATTCAGGTACGGAACTACTATATCATTATGTAGTCCTAACCCGATCATGCTCGTGCCTACGCGCTCGATTTCTTCATTAAATACAACCGAATAGCCGAAATCTGCTCCTAATCCTCCAAACTCCTCATCAAGCCAAGGACATAGGAAACCATTATCACCCATCTTCGTCCATAGCTTTCGAGGAATCATCCTCTCCTCTTCCCAATCTTCGTAAAAAGGAACCGCTTCTTTTTCTAAAAATTTTCGTAGGGAGTCACGAAACATGTAGTGTTCTTCTTGTAAATAACTGCTGCCCATATATTTAGCCCCTTTAAATGATTAAATTATTTTGAACTTTAATTGATTGTAAGATAGCATAACGAGTAATTAGGGTAAAGATGAATGTAATGTAAAAACTGAGTCATACTTATTGATGAAAAGGAGATATTCGAATGAACAAACTATGGATTACACATGGCACCACCGATTACTTAACGTCTTTGAAAGAAAAAGATAACTCTATCGTAGTATCAGAGGATGAAGATAAAGCAGTCGCTTTCATCGAAGGTGAATCTCAAGAAGTTTTTAAAGAAGCACACGAATACGAAGTGATTGATCATGAAGGGTCGCTTTCCCAGGAAGGGTTCATCGTTTTGAATAACATTCCTGTCACCCAAGAAGGGCGTCCGATTTTCGAAGACCGATTCAAAAATCGCGCAGGTAAAATCGAAGATACTGAAGGATTCCAAGCCATTCGAATCCTACGGCCTAAGAATAGCAATACTTATATCGTGTTTACCCAGTGGAAAGATGAAGCTTCATTTAAACAATGGAGAGAATCCAAGGCTTTCGACAAGGCTCACCAAAAATCTGGACCAGAAAGTAAAGAGAAACCGTCATTCATCGCGGGAGAATCTTATTTGACGAAGTTGAATGTCGTTAAATAAAAAATCTAATGGAACGTCCTGGTTACTTATCAATCAGGACGTTTTTTCTTCTAACAATTTCATCGATCACCCAGAAGAAAATAGCTACTACAACTCCTGAGATGAACACGATTTCTACTTCCGATTCCCTCACAGTATTAAATATACTCAGGATTAATACGAAGCTCATTCCAAATATCAAATGAACACACAATGCTACACCAGTTCTTCTCAGTCCATTCAACTTTCGTGTAATATAATCTGAAATCAAGGTCGCTGGAATCGCATAGAAAAGAATGTATGGAGCTAAAAACAAGCAGAACATGAGAGACATAACAACCAACTCAAGTGGATCCTTCCACTCCCCAAACATTACAACAAAAATAACCATCAGTGATAAAGGAGTTGCTAATAAGCTTGTGAGCACTTTCCTTTTTATCATCATAGCCTCCTCCTCTATGAGAAAAATCCCTAATTCGGCGTTGAACTAGGGATTTGCATAAATTATTGTTTCTCTTTCATTAAACCATTTCGATGTGCATAAACGGCAGCTTGAGTACGGTCTTGGACATCAAGTTTGCTCAAAATATTACTGACGTGCGTTTTAACTGTCTTAATACCAATATATAACTTTTCGCTGATCTCGGTATTTGTCAGTCCATTGCCAACACACATGAGTACTTCCAGTTCTCGTTCAGTCAAGTCATCATGGAGTTTACGCTCGGGCGTACGGATACGATTCATCATGGCTCCTGCCACTTTCGGTTCAATGACATTTTCACCTGTAGCGGCTTTTTTGATTGCAGAAGCTATTTCTTCAGCGGAAGAAGTTTTCAACATATAGCTGAATGCCCCCGCTTCAAGGGCTGGGAATACTTTTTCATCATCATAGAAACTTGTTAAAATGATTATTTTACAAGCTGGATTCTTTTCAATAATTTTTTTCGTTGCTTCAATTCCCGTTCCGTTCTCCATAATCAAGTCCATTAAGACGACATCAGGATTTTGTTCTAAAACTACTTCGACGCCTTCGTTTCCACTCGAAGCTTCTCCTACGACATCAATCGTATCTTCAGTCATTAAATAAGTTCTTAAACCCTTTCGCACTACATCATGATCATCCACAATCACTAAGCGAATCGTTCCCATAATCCTACCCCCTACTTCGGTATCCTAATATCAATATAAGTACCCTCCCCCTCTTTAGATTTCAGGCGGAATGTACCTCCAATTTCTTCGCACCGTTCCTTCATCGTTTTTAGTCCATATGAAGTTTTGTTTTTCAACTGTTCTTCCGAATGAAAACCTTCACCGTCGTCACTGATATGTATGTAGATACTATCTTGGTGGTCTTTCATCTTCATGACGACCTTATGGGCATTAGCGTGCCTAAGAATGTTGGAAAGCGCCTCTTGAATCATCCTAAATAAATGTTCTTCTTTTGACTGAGAAACTTGGACAGATGCGTCGAAGTCCGTCTCAAAGTTTAAAGTACATTTCTTTTTTAATTCTTCAATGAGGCTCAATAATCCTGCTTGAAGACCTTCCCCTGTTAAATGAACAGGCCTTAAATGCAATAAGAGGGCGCGCATTTCATTTTGAGCTTGCAAAGCCATGTCTGCGATCTCTTTTACTTGTCCTTTGGCTTGTTCAGGCTTCTGATCTATCAATTTAACTGTCGCTTGAGACATCATACTCAACGCGAAAAGCTGTTGGCTGACTGCATCATGTAAATCCCGAGCAAGTCGTTGACGTTCTTCAATTGTTGCTGCAAGGTGAGCTTGTTGGGCGTATTCTGATTTTTCATCCGCAAGCTTTTGTAATGATTTCACCTGATCCTGAAGTTTTTTTGCCAAGTCATTCAATTCAGATCCGATCGTATCCAACTCATCTTCTTTTTCATAATGAAGCAACCGAGCAGAATATTTCCCTTGCGATAATGTAGATAAAAAGACAGAAAACGTTTGAAGTCTTTCTTTCAAATCTTTCGTCTTACGAAAGCTCACATATAAACTTACAGGTGTCATAATAAGGACCACAAGACCTAAGCCAAGAAAAATGGATTGCAAAGTTAACCATTGAGGCTGCAGGACTGAATATGTGAAAAACATGATCAATGAGATCACTAATAAAGAAAAATATATAATGTATAATTCCATTCGCATGAATTGGAAACGAATTCCCTTTAAATGCTTTAACATCGGCAACTCTCCTATACTGAAATCACTTGCACTTCGCCTATCCGATAATTCATATGAATATCTAATTTCCTAGTTGCAGTTTGGTAATCTGGTGATTCATATTTTATTGCATTCCCTAGGCCTCCAGAGTTTTCATCAAAAATAGTCACTTCACCGATGTTCACTTTTCCTGAGATTCTTACAGGGATATGTTCTGGGATCTTCATCACAACATCTGCGATATATCCCCTTAAATTTATATTCGTTTCATAGTCTGGAATGTACGCCTTTGAGAAATCAAAATATAAATTTGAAATTCCCGTAGATATATCAAGAGGTTCAACTTCCCAATCATCTTTTGAATAATTCATATCTAAAATAAAATGTTTACTTGCTACTTTGGAATATCTTTTATAATCTTTTTTCTTATCACTTTTAAATGTGTTACTCACTTGATTAAGTGCATCATCCACTTGACTCATAGCATCGTTGATTTGATCATCAATGTCGTCTAAAATATCATTATTTTTTCTGTGATTTCTTTTCTCTTTTTCCTTTGAGAACTTTCTTTCAGCTTGCTCGTTAGCATGGTATTCCCATTGCTTTCTTGTTTTACCCGCTTCATCTTCAGAAGTCACAATTTTTACAGTTAACGCTTTTTTTCCAAACATTATATTCGCACCGATGTAAATCAATAACAGTGGCCACAACTTCCAAATATCAATAAAACTGAAGTCGATATAACCAAAATTACCTGCCCACAATAATCCCCCGAAGATAATCATGAGGAATCCGAAAAACCAACTTCCTCCTTTGTTAGGATGAAAATTATTTCGGATGCTGATTAAGCCGAGTAGAATAAGAATAACAGGCCAAGAATCCCAAACGACATTGGATATTTCCAAGGAAATAATGTTGAGGTTTGTCATTAGGAAGGTTACACCTAGCAATATTAAGAAAAAAGCTATAAGTAACTTTATAAATTTTGTCAAAAACATTCTGTTCACCGCCAGCAATTGTTGTAGTTATATTGAATTATAACTATCATATCTATTTTACCATTTAATTTGAACATACTGTGGCATGTTTTTGACTAAGTCTAGAGACCGAGATGTCTTTTCGTTTAATCTAATGATCTATAGGGTACATTAATGGATGGATGAACATTTACGAGAAAGGATGATTGACATGGATCAAAAATTAAAAGAATTAATTGACGGTTTAAACGAAGATTTATCACACGAGTATGGTGCGATGATTATGTACACTTATTATGCTGCAACAGTCTCAGGGCTGTATCGTCAGGTGCTTAAACCATTTTTCCAAGGAGAAGTTGAAGATGAGTCAGGCCACGCGCTTTACTTATCAGAAAAGATCAAGACTTTAGGTGGAGCACCGACCACGAAACCTGCTGAAGTTAAACCTAAGACTGAGGTTAAAGACATGCTTGAAACAGCGATGCAGGCTGAGATCGATACGATTGAACGTTATGAAAAGCGCAAAGTCCAAGCTGAAGAACTTGGCTATACAGAGCTTGTAGTAAAATTAGATGATTTAATTTCTGATGAAACTCATCACAAAGAAGAAATTCAACGCCTGTTGGATGATTCAAGATTTTAATTAGAAATGAATCGGGAGTGTGGTTTAAAACCACCTCCCTTTTTCTTTTGAAAAACAGAATTTTTGTTATACTAGAACATAACTTTTACATAGAAAGGGAGAATGAGATGAACTGGGATCAGGTAAATCAGTCCATCGATCAGCAATATGATCGCATGGTCGAGGATAGAAGATACTTACATCAACACCCTGAGTTATCTTTTCATGAAAAAGAGACCTCAGAATATATTACAAAACGTTATGATGAATTAGGCATTCCTTATGAAAAAGATATTGGAGGATATGGTATTGTTGCTCGAATTGAAGGTGGAAAAGAAGGTAAAACAGTAGCTTTGCGTGCTGATTTCGATGCATTACCAATCCAAGAAGAAAATGATGTACCGTATAAATCCAAAGTAGATGGAGTCATGCACGCTTGTGGTCACGATGGTCATACGTCGACCCTTCTTGGTCTTGCAGAGGCTGTTTGGTCCTCGAAAGAAAACTTACCAGGTACCATGGTACTGATTCATCAACCTGCAGAAGAATATGCCCCGGGTGGTGCCAAGCCGATGATTGACGAAGGTGTTCTAGACGGAGTAGATGCTGTCTTTGGAACACACTTATGGTCGAATGCTCCATTAAATGTGATTCAATCCTCTCGTGGCCCTTTCATGGCTGGAGCCGATAGATTTGAAATCACGATTCAGGGTAAAGGCGGACACGGAGCAATGCCACACCAAACCAAGGATCCCGTGGTAATGGCCGGTCAGGCAATTGTTGAACTTCAGCAAATCGTTAGCCGTAGAATCGATCCACTTGAATCAGCAGTGTTGACAATTGGACGCGTAGAAGCTGGAAATGCGTTTAACGTTATTCCTGATACAGCAAAACTTGTTGGCACGGTCCGTATCCTGAATAAAGAAACACAAGAAAGCATCATTGAAGAGATGGATCGCATATTGAAAGGCATAACGACCAGTTACGATGCTGATTACGAGTTGGATTACGTTAAAGGGTACCCGACAGTCAATAATCACGAAAAAGAAGTCTCTTACTACCTAGATCAAGGTAATGAAATTGATGGAACAGCTGGAATCGAAGAAGTGCCTCCGGTAATGGGTGGAGAAGATTTTGCTTACTATTTAGAGGAACGCCCTGGTGCCTTCTTCTTTACTGGAGCTCAAAAGGAAGGGCACTATTACCCTCACCATCACCCAAAATTCGATATCGATGAGCGCGCACTTCCTACTGCGGCAAAAGCTTTGCTACATGGCTACCGAAAATATCAAGAGAACAATTAATGCTGATCAGAACATCTTTCATAACTCCGAACTTTTAAATAGTTTGGAGTTTTTTATTTAGATAGGTTGGACTTGCGACTAGTATTTCAACGATTATGACTAGTAATTAAAGAAAAAATCCGAATTTATCGAAAGATAGTTCGGATTTTTCATTTCACTTCGTATTCACACTTTTACTCATGCTCACTTATTTTAACTGCTGTACCTGTTGCAACGATCATCATCATTCCATCGCGCAAAGTCTCAAAATCAAGGTCGACTCCGATTACTGCATCAGCCCCCAACTTGGCAGCTTCCTCTTGCATCTCACGAATGGCAATCTCTTTACCTTCATTAAGTTTGTTTTCATAAGTGCCGCTTCTTCCACCGACCATATCAGTGATTCCTGCCATGAAATCCCTGACAACGTTGGCACCCATAATCGTTTGACCTGAAACCAGTTGAATATAGTCAGTAACAAATTTACCATCTAAATGGTTTGTTGTAGATGTAATCATTTCACATCCCTCCCTCTTGAATAACTATTTCGATAACAAGAGGAAGATTCCTTCTCATATTATACAGCTTCATAAAATCCTTGACCAAGGACTTCAGATGAATTCATGACAATCACAAAAGCTTCAGGATCAATTTCTTTCACTGTCCGCTTCAGTGCACCCATTTCTGTTTGAAATACAACACACATAAGAACTGGCCTATCAGCTTCAGTGAAACCGCCTTGTGCAGCAAGCTTTGTAACTCCACGATCAATTCTTTTATAAATCGCATCATGTACTTCTTGATAGTGATTAGAAACAATGAGAGTCGTTTTCGTGCGATTGAACCCAGTTTGAACCAGATCGATCGACTTGCTCGTCATGTAAAGTCCGATCAGAGCATATAATCCTAATTCAATATCAAATACAATAATTGCTGTTAGCACAATCAATCCATCGATCATTGCAATTGCTGCCCCTAATGAGAAGTTCGTAAACTTATGGATCATTTGAGCAATAAGTGCCGTGCCACCCGTGGAAGCATCTCCTAGAAAAACTATTCCTAAACCTATTCCGACTCCTAGTCCTCCGAATAGCGCAGCAAGAAGGGCATCAGAAGTAATCGGTTCTAGGTTGCGAGTGATGAATACGAAGAACGGAAGGATTATTGATCCAGCCACCGATCTTAAAGCAGAAGCTTTGCCTAATAAGTAATAGGCCGCAACTAGTAGTGGGAGATTAATTCCCCAAATCACATAAGCAGGTTCTAATCCGAATAATGATTCTGTAATTGTACTTATACCACTGACTCCCCCAGCAGCCACGTAGTTCGGGAGTAAAAATCCGTTATAAGCAAACGCAACAATTGCAGAACCAATGATTATATATATCAATTGTTCTATTTTAGTAGTTTTTGATCTCTTTCTTCTCGACATCATCATAGTGATCGTACCTTTCTCTCTGTGTTGAACCTTGTAGAGTCTACCACTATAATGTCGGTTTGTGAACAACAACGAATAAACGCTTTGCAGTACTAAAAGATTGGTTGGTAAAGTGTGGCAGTAAGCAGTTTACATCAGGAGACTTTGATCAATAAATTCCTTGATAATTTAATCAAAAGAACACAAAAAAAGCTGACTTTAACAGCCAGCTTTCAATAATATCTACCCTTCTAAACGAGCGATTCGGTTTTTTACGTAGAACCTTTCAAATAGCACAGTAAAGGCAACTGCTAACCCAGCAAACATTAATGCTTCACTCCAACCAGTCACGATAAAGAATGTGACAACCAGCACAGATACCATAATTACCATTAGTGAAATAATTAATATGTGGACTGCTTTTCTCCTAACGTCAATATTGACCGGGTAAAGCTGTATCCAGTCTAACGATCGGTAGTGTTGATAAATCGGTATGAACTGGAAGCCAGTGACGAATAGTAGTAACATCGCGAATATAACTTTGCCTGCGAATAGTGGTACCCAAAAGATAAAGAATATAGCTAATGCCACGAGACGGATATACATACCGAAATAATCACGGCTACGAATAAAAGTGATGCTGTATAAGTAAAGGAACGTGTTATCTTTTTTATAATCAAAAAGTTTCGTAATCCACCTAACAAGCATATGACGCTTCTTAGGCTTTCGTTTCAAGTTCGGAACATCCGTAGACATGTTCGCCATTCGGTAAAAAAACTGCAAACGCGCTTCTTCTTTTTCAATCAACAAGTCCCAAGGTAAACTGAACTTCTGATGGATATTCATATAGTTTAAAAATCCAACGCCCACCAATAGTGCTGCTGCAATAATCGCAAAAAGGATGCCCTGATTGATCAAAAAGAAAACAATCATAAGATTGATAACGAAGCGAATGCCATAATCCAAATAATGTAGTCGAGGGTCTCGCGATTTTTGAATAAACCACATCGCGATCATATTCCCTAGTTTCACGATTAGTAGAATAACGAACAACCATAATAAATAAGAGGAAGAAACACCTTGGTAAATTGTTAAATATAAAGGTGTAAATCCAAATAGAAATATAGCGATCCAGTAACTTTGCATTACAAAGCTGTATATGAAACTCTTTTTTATATACGGCGATAAACGATTTTCGACACTTAGTAAGAAAACCATATCAGCTTCTTTAAAAAATGTACGGACGGGGCTATACGTCAACAATAGCCCTAGAATTAGAGCCATCAACCACGCTACCGGGAAGTCATTAGGTACGGTTTCCAACCATTGCTGGTAAAAATATGCGAACCCCGCAGCAAAAAATATGAGCGCAAATGCTAAGTGATCATTAAACATCAATCGTAAGTATCTGCTGGTCATTTTCACATGACTACTCAGTCGGTCCTTCCAAAGGGCATTAGTATCCATTTGATTCATCGTCCTTTGTCAACGAAATATAAATGTCATCAAGGCTAGCTTTTGGCATTGAGAATTCTGATCTCAATTCTTCAAGTGTACCTTTTGCGCGAATTTTCCCTTGATGCAAAATGACGAGCCGGTCACAGTATTTTTCAGCTGTCGCTAAAATATGGGTCGACATCAACACCCCTGCACCTTGTTCTTTCATTTCATTCATCGTATCCAAATAAGATTGAATTCCTATAGGATCCAAACCTACGAATGGCTCGTCCACTATATATAAGGAAGGACGTACAAGAAATGCACACATGATCATCACCTTCTGACGCATACCTTTAGAAAAATGTACGGGGAACCAGTTAAGTTTCTGGTCTAATCGAAACTCTTTTAATAAGTAACCCACTCGATCTTTATATGTCTTTTCATCAATACCATACGCCATTGCCGTTAAATGAAGGTGTTCATCTAGTGTCAACTCTTCATATAACATAGGCATTTCAGGGATATAAGCGAACTCTGTGCGATAATTTTCTAAATCCTCATTGATTGAAGACCCGTTTATTGTAATGGAACCTTTCTTTGCATTCATCAGCCCAATAATATGCTTGATGGTTGTACTTTTCCCTGCCCCATTCAATCCAATAAGCCCAACAACCTCACCTTTTTTCACTTCAAAAGATATCCCGTGTAATACATCTTGCTGCGTGTATCCACCCACTAATTGATTAATCTCTAGTAACTGGCTCATCTTAACCCTCTCTTCTATCTACATTTCTCCATTAATCATATCAAAAATTCTAGAAGAAAATATAGTTTAGCCTTTTTATTCTGTTATTCGACAAAAGGATACGTTAAAATGTTAAGTAACCGAGCTTATTGAGGAGGATGAAAATGTCAGATTGTGTCTTTTGTAAAATTTTAGACGGAGAGATCCCTTCAGCAAAAGTTTATGAAGATGAACATGTCTATGCCTTTTTAGATATAAGTCAAGTAACTGAAGGGCATACTTTAGTTATCCCGAAAAAGCATTGTAAAGATGTATTTGAAACAGATGAAGAAACAGCTTCGAATTTATTTTCGGCAATCCCTAAGATAGCTAATGCAATTAAAGAAGCCTATCAACCACAAGGTATGAATATACTGAATAATAATGGCTCTTTTGCCGATCAAAGCGTATTCCATTTGCACCTCCATCTACTACCTCGTTATGATGAGAATGATGGATTCAAATCGAATTGGACAACTCACGAAAATGAATACACTCCTGAGAAGCTTCAAGAAATAGCAAGTAGAATCTCTAGTAAAATTAATTAATTATTATGAATGAATATTAACCAAACATGTGATTATCCCTAAACATTATAGGGAAAAAGGGTTATAATAGTACTATGAATAGAAAGGGGTTAATTTTGATGCCAAGTGGAAAATCCTTATTACTAGGAGCACTAGTCGGTGGTGTAGTCAGTGCGTCCGTTTCATTATTAACAACACCTAGTTCCGGAGCAGAATTGCGCACGAAGGTGAAAGACCAGAGTGAGCGCTTAAGAGATATCATGCAAGAACTCCAAGAAAACGGATTAGATCTTAAAAACCAACTGACACAGACATCTAAAGAAGGTGCTGCATTATTAAAAGATCTATCCCAAGATATTAAAACGTCAATTGAAAGTTGGAAAGAAACAATTGAGCCACACCAAGAGAATTTACAAGAACACTTAAGACAAATTGAAGAAAGCCTTAAAGATCTTGAGGATAAAATGAAAGAAAAGAACGAACAACAGGAAGTTTAATCAACTAAAACACGTTGCCAATTCAATGGTAGCGTGTTTTTTTCGTCATCACACTTATTTAATTTATTTAAACACTAAGCTAACAGAGCAAAAACAAAAAAATCACACGGCTATCTCGCCATGTGATTTCTTATCATTATTCTGCTGCTTTTAAATCTTCAATCGAGTCAATATCCATATATTCAGGAACAACTAGACCGATCTTCGCACCGGTTAGGTTTGCACCTAAATCAACGACGTCATCTTTAACATCTTCATAAAAGTCAGCGTGAGTAAGTGGTAGCCATGCTGCAGCAGTAGCATCAGCATCTCCACCTGAAACCGATTCGAATACTACTGCTACGTCAACCGGAGTGACTGTTACATTAAAACCTTTTTGGGTCATAACTTCAGCCAATACACTTGAAGAAGCACGTTCAGAATCCCACGGAGTCGAGACTAGTTCAATTTCAACACCATCAACGTCCTCTACTCCATCTGTCCAATCCGAAACCTTATCTTCATTATCTTCAACCCATTGTTTAGCTATTACATCGATGTCTTCTCCCGTGTCCTGTGATTCATACATGATCGATTCCATGTCTTCTACAGACCACTCGAATTGGTCCAATAATTTGAATGCATTTGGTTTATCATCTTCTAAACCAGTACGAGCTAAAGTACGAATATCTTCCTCAGCGCCGTAAACATTCTCTGGGTCATCTAGATACTTCAAATTATCAAACTTTGCAAACTTCCAGTGTGGGTTCCAACCAGTAACAATAATGGGTTCTTCATTATTAATCGCTTCTTCTAAAGTTTTTACCATCGCTGCTGTGGAAGACTGCTCTAATGTCCAGCCATTTAAACTATCATATTCTTCAATTGCTTTCTCAGTAGTTACAGTTATTCCGGCACCAGGTTCAATTCCAGTGATGGTATGTTCAAGCTCTTCACCATAGTTCGATGAGCTCTCTTCGTTTTCGTTTCCTTCTTCATCACTTTCATCGCTATTACCGCATGCAGCAACAAATAATAAAAGAAAAAGGCTAAGCATAAGCATAGCCTTTCCAAATTTTTCACCAAAATGGAACATAAAAAATATTACACTCCTCTTTCTCTCTCTGTTAATAATTTCTAAAAATAAATTATTCTACGCCTTCAGTCCATGAAGATACTTTATCTTCGTTTTCTTCAACCCAGTTAGCTGCTGCTTCTTCTGGATCTGTGCCGCCTTGAATCGCAGACATAACAGATTCAATGTCAGCAGTTTCCCAAGCAAAGTTATCTAGAACTTTATATGCGTTTGGCATATCTTCTTCAAGTCCTTCACGCACCATTGTTGCGATATTCTCTTCACCACCAAATGAACCTTCAGGATCTTCTAGATACTTAAGGTCATATTCAGCGAACTTCCAGTGAGGAGACCAACCAGTTACAATGATATTTTCTTCATTGTCAATCGCTTCGCCTAGTGCAGTTGCCATAGCACCACTAGAAGAAGGCTCAACAGACCAGTCAGATAGGTTATCGTAATCTTCAAGTGCAGATTCAGCTGCAGCTACAACACCAGCACCTGCTTCGATACCAGTAATTGTTTGATCAGCTTCATCAGTAAGATCTGCGATAGAGCTTGCTTCCATGTATTCTGGAACAACAAGACCAATTTTAGCGCCTTCCAAGTTTGCACCTAGATCTACTAGGCTGTCCTTATGATCTTCATAAAGATCACCGTGTGTTCCAGGTAACCATGCAGCTACCATACCATCAGCTTCGCCACTAGCAACTGTTTCCCACATAATTGCATTATCAAGTGGAGTTAGTTCTACTTCATAACCTAAATCCTCAAGTACTTTACCTACTACGTTAGTAGAAGCTACTTCTGTATCCCACTCAACGTATACTAATTCGATCTCTTGACCGTCTCCAACGTTTGAGCTGTCATCTCCAGAAGTTTCTTCACCGTTCTCTTCAGAATCGCCTTCTGAATCTGAATCTCCGCCATCGTCAGAGCCACATGCTGCAGCTACAACTAATACAAACATTAGCATTGCAGCTAGTGTTAACTTTTTCCATGTTGAATTCAACATAAAATAATCTCCCCTTATTCTAAATTTTTTATTTGAGCTTCCATTATTAGGAAGTAACTCACTAAGTTATTTCTTATCCTTGTAAAGATTTTGCGTCAGACGATCGATGATGATCGCCAAAATAACAATACCTAGCCCGGCAACAAACCCAGTACCTGCGTTTGAACGTTGTAGAGCTGATAATACTTCACGACCTAAACCAGGCGCACCGATCATGGATGCAATAACAACCATTGATAGTGACAACATTACCGTTTGGTTTACACCAGCCATGATTGTTTGCTTTGCCATAGGCAGTTCTACTTTAAATAATTTCTGACTTCCAGTGGAACCAAACGCTTCAGAAGCCTCCACTAAATCAGCAGAAACTTGGCGAATACCTAAGTTCGTGAAACGAACGACTGGCGGTGTTGCGAAAATGAATGATGCGAACACACCAGGTACCATACCGATACTGAAAAATGCAACTGCCGGAATTAAATAAACGAATGCTGGCATAGTCTGCATAAAGTCGAGGATCGGTGTAATAATATTTTGAGCCCATTTGCTCTTAGACATTAGTATACCCACAGGAATACCAACTATTACCGATATTAAACTTGCATATATAACTAAGGTAAGGGTCAACATCAATTGCTCCCAAAGACCTTGGTTTTGAATAAAGATCAAACCTATAACAGTAAAAGCAGCTAACCCAAACTTTTTACCTGTTATGAAGAAAGCCAACAGAGCAAGTAGTACAATAAAGATCACAGGCGGTATTTCAGCCATTCTCTCTGCTGTCCAGTCTATAAAATCACCAAATTCGTTTTTTAAAGGGTCAAACAACCAGCTGAATGTATCTTGGATCCAATCAACAGAGTTTTCAACCCATCTTGCCATTGGAATTTCAGGAATAAAATCAAGCATCGTCTGTGTTCACCTCATTTCCATTTGCCAAGGCACCGATAACCGAACCACGGACAATAATTCCTTTTAATTTGCCGTCTTCAACCACTGCGACTGGAACCGGTGCATTATGAATAACTTCAAAGATGTCTTGTACAGAAGTATCTTTTTCCACCGTTGGCATATCGGTACGAATAATGTCATGTAAGTTTGTAGCCTCTTTATTACGTGCTTCGGCCACATCGTCAGCAGTAACATATCCTTTCAGTTCTCTCGAACGATTAACGACATACATACTAGATAATCCTTGCTCACGCATTCTTTCTATTGCTACACGAGGACCATGTTTATCTATATCAACCGTTTCAGCTCGTTTCATAATGTTCTCAGCTGTAAGTACCTTGGAACGATCTACATCCTCAACAAATTTCTCAACGTAATCGTTAGCAGGATTAACAAGAATTTCTTCAGGTGTTCCAATTTGAACAATATGTCCATCTTTCATCAACGCAATACGATCGCCGATACGCAAAGCCTCATCTAAATCGTGCGTGATGAAAATAATAGTTTTCTTCATTCTTTCCTGTAAGTCCAATAATTCATCTTGCATATCTTTTCTAATTAATGGATCGAGTGCCGAGAATGCCTCATCCATAAGAAGAATTTCAGGATCATTTGCTAAAGCACGTGCTAGCCCAACACGCTGTTGCATACCACCAGATAGTTGAGCTGGGTATTGGTTTAAATATCCACCCAAACCTACCAATTCTAAAGCGTCAGTGGC
The DNA here is from genome assembly GCF_002844535.1 of Halalkalibacillus sediminis. Lineage (NCBI taxonomy): Bacteria > Bacillati > Bacillota > Bacilli > Caryophanales > Bacillaceae > Halalkalibacillus > Halalkalibacillus sediminis. Next base: position 91,683 of record NZ_PJNH01000001.1, on the reverse strand, counting down.
TTTTTTCTCACGCTCTTCTTTTTCCATCTTTTGAATCTCTAATCCAAACTCCGCATTTTGAAGAATAGTACGGAAAGGAAATAGCGCGAACTTTTGGAAAACCATGCTCATTTTTTCTCTACGAATTACACGCAGGTCTTCTTTATTCATTTTGGCTAAATTCTCACCAGAAAGTTCAACGTCACCTTCAGTCGGTTCAATCAAGCGGTTCAATAAACGAACCAATGTCGATTTACCACTACCTGAAAGTCCCATAATAACGAATACTTCTCCTTCTTCCACTTCGAAAGAAGCACGGTTTACACCGACAGTACAACCTGTCTTCTCTAAAATTTCATCTTTAGAGTAACCCTCATCTAACAATTGCACCGCATCCTTGACTCGTTTGCCAAAGACTTTGGACAATTGATTCACTTTGATTAAAGACACTATCTTCACCTCTCATTTCTTTAGTAATACATTTGAACTATTTTTGTAAATATCCTGTAACAATCACTTTTACTACTATAGTAGTTTTATCCCTAAATATCAACAGAGAAAAACGTAAAGATAAGTACATTTTGGACGTACAGTTCAAACTGTACAAACTTAAAGGGTAAATTTGTGCTTTTTCCTCCATTTTTCTCAAATATACTCATACATCTGCTATTTTCACTTATTTACATTTTCGTGTAAGGTACTAAATAGACAGTAATACCAAGGGGGCTCAAAGTATGAGTGCAATTAATGACGAACAACAAAATGAAGTAGTCAATAACCAAATTATTTCGGAATTCTCGAAGACATTAGAAATGTTTTCATTAAATGCTACTGAGTCTCAATTATTTGTCACTCTTTACTTAAGTGATGATCCCATGACTCTGGACGATATGAAAGAAACGCTTGGAAAGAGTAAAACTTCTATGAGTACAGCGATCAGAACACTGTTAGATTACAATTTAGTCGAACGTGTATGGGTTAAGGGTGTTCGAAAGGATTTGTATCAAGCTGAAAAAGACTTATATCACAAATTCATGAAAACTTACGTAAATAGATGGTTAAATGCAATTGAGCGCCAAAAGGAAAACTTGTCCAGTATTAAAAATGAATTGGAAAAAGAATCTACACCACACCACTTTACTGAGAACAGGATCAAAGAAGCAATCCACTTTCATGAATCCTTAGAAACAGCCTTTCTCAGCATCCAAAGAAAAAGCAAATAGTAGCGACTGTAAACGGCAACTAAAGTTGTCGTTTGTTTTTTTACCCAGGTTCTAAATCCTCATGAATATTAATTATGTTAAAATAGAACACAATTCATGAAATTCAAAAGATAAGAGGAGTAGATTTTGTGAACAAGGATTCTTATTCTTTACAAGAAGCATTATTGTATTCACATAAAATGACTCAATTGACAAAAGCGATATGGAAAACGATTGAAAAAGATTGGCAAAGGTGGGTTAAGCCGTTCGATTTGAACATTAACGAACACCATATCCTTTGGATCGCTTATCATCTGCATGGTGCAAAGATTTCGGAGATCTCACAATTTGGTATTATGCATGTTTCTACTGCTTTTAATTTTTCTAAAAAATTAGAGCAGCGCGGCTTGCTTACATTTTCCAAAAAAGAGGATGATAAACGTAATACTTATGTACAGTTAACTAATGAAGGAATTACATTATTCGAGGAAACAATGAACGCTCATGATCCTGAAAAAAATACTCTATTGAAAGCATCTTTACCCTTGAAAAATATCTATGGAAGATTTCCAGAATTTCAAGACATGGAATCAATCGTAAAAGAACTTTATGGAGAGGATTATTTAGACATTCTCGAGCGCTCCACAGCAAGTATTCGAGAGGAATATTAAGGTTCTAAAAAATTTTCATAAAAAGGGTTGAAATTTTTCTGCTTTAGGCGTATTATTCTTTGAGTAAACTCAATTAAGTAGTAATACATCTACTCTTAACGAAGCAGAAAAGGGGGTCCCGAGATGACTTGCTGGAAAACCGTCAACATCTCAAGAGAGTTAGGCCATAATCGTCTAGCGATTCTTTCGGTCCTTGTAGGGATTTTATCATTCAGTGTACTTTATGTACCTTTTTCAATTATATATAAAGGTGTTACAATCTTTGAACCTAGCATATATCATGTTATGATAGGTTTATTGTTAATACCTGTGTTGCATAAATTAGGGCATGCTATTCCTATTTTATTCACAGATCGTGAATTCTACTTTAAGTGGAGCTTTAAATATCAATATCTACCAATGTTAAAGATTAGAGTACGTTCAAACTTGTCTAAAAGAACATCAATCTTAATGGTACTTGCTCCAAGCTTGTTTCTAACGGTGCCTTTGCTTTTTGCAGCAACAGTATTTCCGACACTGTATCCTTTACTTTTGCTATTTACTGCGATCAATATCGCAATTTCAGTTGAAGATTGGTATACACTAGCATTCTTTATCAAAGCACCAAAGAAATGCGTAGTAACTAAGACAAAAAACAATTATGACATTTTGATTCAACCCTAATGGTTGAATGGGTTCGTTTCGATTAGGAGGGAACATATTGCTATTCTTTTATGTACCATTCGCGTTGTTTATATTGTATGCTTTCAATTCATTGACTCATAAATTTTGCGTAAAGTCAGAGTTGTCGAATGAAAAAAGTAGCAAAATCTATCGAACGATCAATATATCAATGCTCATCTTATTAGTATCATCTTATTATGAAGTGAATTATTTGTAAGTACAGGTTGTTCCAAATACTTTGGAACAACCTTTTTTTCATTTCAACATAAGGTATCGATTCTAGAACCAAGCGGCACCAACAATTACTAACAAGATGAAAAGCACAACAATTAACGCAAAGCCTCCACCATATCCTTTTCCGTAGCTCACTACACTCACCTCCTTGGTCGTAACTACAGTATCCTATGAAAACTTCTCATTAATTGTATAGGCGTTTCTTTTAAAATTCTCATGTAAGAAATACTAAATTATGATATATTATTCATTAGGGTTCAATACATACTTAGGGGTGAGTACAAGATGAAGAAATTTTTAATGGTTTTAATAACCGTTAGCTTGATGATTTTAGCTGCTTGCACAGATGACAGCACAGAATCAGATAGTGAGACAGTTGTAGAAACTAATGTTGGTGATATCACCAAAGAAGATTTTTATAACGAAATGAAAGATCGTGTTGGTGAGCAAGTGATACGAGAGATGACTTTGATGCAAATCTTAGAAGATCGTTTTGATATTTCTGAGGAAGATGTTGATGAAGAAATTCAGCAGTTCAAAGATCAGCTTGGAGCTCAATTCCAGCAATTTATCCAGCAACAAGGTTATCAAACTGAAGCTGAGTTTCGTAATGCCTTTTATTTGTCCAAGCTTGATTTCGAACTTGCCGCAGAGGATATTGAAGTGACTGATGAAGAAGTACAGGAAAAATACGACCGTATGCAAACTGAAGTCAAAGCTCGTCACATTTTGGTTGAAGATGAAGCGACTGCACAAGAAGTGATTGAGCAACTGGATAGTGGTGAAGATTTCGAAACACTGGCTCAAGAGTATTCGAGTGATGGTTCGGCTCAAGAAGGTGGAGATTTAGGCTATTTCTCTACTGGTGACATGGTTCCAGAATTTGAGAATGCTGCATACGACCTAGAAGTAGGGGAAGTCAGTGAACCAGTTGAGTCTCAATTCGGTTGGCACGTCATAAAAGTTGAAGACCGCCGTGAAACTGAAGAAGAAATTGAAGACTTCGAGGAAATGGAAGACCAAATTCGTGATCAAATTATCGCAAGCCAAGTAGATCAGGCGACTCTTGCTGATAAACGCGAAAAGATGTTAGATGAAGCAGAAGTCGACATCAAAATTGAAGAGTTTGAAAACATCTTTGAAAATAACGAATCCTAAATAGATGAAGCGAGTGATAATAATATCACTCGCTTTTTTCTTTCTTTACATATTTGGATTGTACAGTGCTCTGTTGTCTAAAGGAAAAATCCTTTCAGTGAATTCCCCTGGAGACGTTTTGGCAAGTGATCGATTCATCATATTCATTTTAGAATCAACAAGGTCAATCAAATGTAGCACTTCTGCTTCCCTTATTAAAGGAGCCTTAGGACTTCCCCACTCAGCTTTGCCATGGTGGCTAAGGACCATATGTTGTAATAGGAGAACCTCTTCACCTTCAATTCCTAATTCTCTAGCAGCCTCACCTATTTCATTAACCATCATTGTGATATGTCCTAGCATTTTTCCTTCCAACGTATAAGTAGGAGAAGCTGGACTTGATAATTCTTTTACTTTACCTATATCATGCAAAATGATTCCTGCATACAAAAGATCTTTATTAATCTCAGGATAAAGTTCTTTCAACTGGTGGGCTAGTTTTAACATTGAAACCACATGATGAGCTAATCCACCTGCATACTCATGATGATTCTTTGTTGCAGCAGGATAAATAAATAATTCATCATTGTATTTTTTAATGAAGTACCTGACAATTCTTTGGATGTTCGGGTTACTCATATCAAAAATTGCTTGAGTCATATATTCTTTAAGTTCCTCCACAGGTACAGGAGCTTTCTCAATGAAATCATCTACTTTAACATCATCAGTCGGACTCGATAGTCTCATTTGCCGGATGTTAAGTTGTGACTTCCCACGGAATTGTCGAATCTCTCCCTGGACTGAAACAATGGATTCGGCCTGAAAAACTTCCTCATCATCTTTTGTTACATCCCAGAGTTTGGCTTCAATTTCACCTGTTCGATCTCTAAAGATGATTGTTAGGAAGGGCTTTCCATTACTTGCTACACCTTTTTGAGCTGATTTAATTAGTAAATATCCTTCAAATTGATCCCCTACCGCTACATTTGCAATCCCCTTCATCCGTGTAACTCCTCTCTATAATTGAAACTTTTCACTGAGCAACTATTTATGGCTCTTTTTAGGTACAAAATCAAAAATTTGACCAGTCTCTACAACCCTAATAAAGTCCATCAGCCATTCATAATAATTTCGAGCGTAAACTAAACGATCGATCTTTCGGTTAATCTCATCTATTAAATCTTCATCGGTTGTTTCATTTCTGATTTCTTCCAAAAGCTGAATAGCTTCATCAGCCTCTTCGATATTGGTCTCGGTATGATGTCTCCATCGATTCCCAAACAAAGAGGTAAATGACTTATACCAATCCTCTTCAGATTGATAGAGATCTTTTCGTACCCCTCTCTTGAAAGATGGCTCCACCATTTTCATATCTGCGAGAGATTTCACTCCTGTCGACATGCTTGTTTTGCTCATGCCCATTTGATCTCGCATATCATCGAGAGTCATTGGTTCTTCAGAAAAATAAAGAGCACCATATAGACGACCAACTGAAGGGGTTATCCCATATAGGGTCATGTTTTTTGCTATAACTTGGATAAATTGTTCTATAACTTTATCGTATTCTTCCCAGTACTTTTCATTTTCCTGATTTGCCATTGAGTCTCCTCCGTTTCGTTCCTATTTAACTTGTTGTATTTTAACATGTTCCCGATTAATTTTGTATCTATTCTTCTAATTCAATGACAGTGCAATAGTATGGTTCGGTTGTTGGGCGTGATCTGATACATCATGGCACGTGAAATATAAAACTTGTTGTTTATTCGCTTGCTGCTCAAGTAGCCTCATCATTAATGCTTTTCGTTCTGCGTCAAAATGTACGAAAGCGTCATCTAGAATGAACGGTACGGGTGAATCATGATTTAAAGTTTCATTCATTGCGAACCTGAGTGAGACATAAAGCTGATCGGCAGTACCTTCCGAAAGTTGCTGGACGTGGTACCAATCATTTTCCCTGTCTTGGACGAACAAACTTTCTTCTTCATACGAAAACTGAATATCTAGATATTTACCATTTGTAATATCTCTGAAGAGTTGTGTAGACCTTTCGATCATACCTGGCAAATAAACATTTTGATACCTACTTTTAGTATCTTCCAGCAAGCCTTGTGCGGTCTTTGCTACCGCCCATTCATCAGCTAACTGTTTGACCTCTTCTTCCAACATTGATTGTTTGTGAATAAGGTCTGACAACCTACCGCCTTCTTCTAGTTGTTTCACTTCTGCTTTTTTGTCGGATTTTAACTGTTGAAGCTCTTCTCTTTCATTCAACCAAGATTGACTCTGCGATTTCATTTCACCTGTCTTCTCTTCTAATAAATGCCAATTATAATCTTGACTGATAATTTCATCGGTTTTTTGACCAAAAACTTCATAAACATAATGGTATGCATCGTTGAGTTGTTGGTTCTTTTTCAAAAATGCTTCGTGTTGCTCTGCTAAGGCTTCAAATGAAACCTCATCTTCAACGCCAGCTTTTCCTAATAATTGCTGTAATTCTTTTTCATATGGTTCATATGCAGCTTCTATTTCATTAAGCTCACTATTCAACTGTTTAAACCAATTTGCGAGGTCTTTCAAGCGATCATTTATGCTCTTTTCAAAATCCAATAGCTTTTTTGTTTCGGCCCACGAAAAGATTTCGTGATTTTGGTTAATTGCGTGTGCACCATTTGCTTCAAGTTTTTTCATGCTTTCTTCAACTTCAGTACGTTGTTTTTCATAAGCAGTTATCGCCTTAGCAATCTGTTTTAATTGATTCAATTTCTCAAACACACTTGGCCATTGATAAAATTCGTATTGAAGCAAAAATGGATACTTACTTTTTTCATTATTAATACTTTCTTGCAACTCATCCTCTTGATTTGAAATGTAAGCTTCATCCTGTTCAACGTCTCTTAAGTCCGCTTCTAAATATTTAATCTTCAATTCCATTTCTTCTAACTGCCTTTGTTTGGATGCTTGTTGTTTCAGTTGCTCAGTGATCTCATCCAAATCATCTGATTCTTCACTCGGATTTTCATTCGGTTTATTTTCTTGTTGTAGATCTCTTCTAAGCTTCTGTTGTTGCTTATGAAAGAAAATATAGCTTCCAATGGTCGCACTTAATAAAACAGTAACGATCGCATAACTCAATACAGTTGGTGAAAAGCCTATAAAGATAAATCCAATTAAACTGAAGAACAGGACGGCAGGTACTACAGGTTTTAATATTGAGAAAAGTCGTTCAAAACTTTCTAATGATTGTTCACGTTCACGAATGCTTTGTTGATATTGTTCCTCTATAGAGCGAGCAGCTTTACGGTCTTTTATTTCCTGCTCTTTCGAATGGAGCATGTCCACTTGTTCTGTATCCATCATTTGCTGCGATAGGTTTTCTTTTTCTAACGTAAGCTTTCTTAAGTCATCCTGTTTAGCTTCTTTTTTATTATTTATTTTTTCTTTCTCATTCTTAACCTGATGATTTTCTGTAGAAATCCTCTTCCAAGTTTCCTCTGTGTAAATGGATAAATTTATGTCCAATACTTCGTTCACCGATAAATCCAAATCCAAGTCATCTGAAACTTGCGTAAACTCAACTTCTTTATTGCGGATTTCCTTTTCAAGCTCGTCATATTTGTTTGAAAGTCGAGTTGACTCATCAATCATCTCTTCTATTTCACCCAAAGAACTATCAAAATCAGCTTGTCTACTTTCACTCTGTAGTTCATTCTGTTCTTTTCGCAATTGTTCTAGTTTTGATTGGGTAACATTTTTCTTCTCCTGAAAGCCTAATTTCTTCTCTTTTAAGTGTTGGAAATTTTTAAGCCCATCTTCAGGAAATTCTTTAGCTTGTTGCATCTCTTTCATTTCATTGTTCAAGAGTTGGTAATTAACAATTGCCGACTTTGTTTGTAGTAATGATTGATGGTGACTCAATTCCTTCGATAGGGCTCTTTCTTTTCTTTCAAGCTCAGTAACCTGGGATTCTAATTGTTGTACTTCCTCATTCAGCTTTTGATGTGCCCATTCTTTTTCAGAAGCTTGTTGAATTTCCTCATTCAATTGCTTCAACTCTGAAAGCTTTGCATTTAATAGTGGTTTTTTTCCTCGTTTTTTATATAAATCTTCAACTTTTTTATTCAACTTATTCTCTAAATTCACTATTCGATCAGATCCAGTCAATCCAAGGTTGAATAAAACCTTTCCGACATCATCTGGATTTTTATGACGTATTGCATGAAGGTCGCGATCTTGGAAAGAAAAGATAGACTCAAATAAAAAACGATCCACTCCATTCAGCAATTGTTTGATATCTTCATCATCCACTTTTTGGCCATCTAAATAGCCAACTCGATGGCCTCTGTAGCGATGAGCATATCTTTCAATTACCCATTCTTGATTTGAATCTGAAATATGAATTTTACCACCTAACTGACCATCAATATTAGATGTATAGCGTTCTCTTTCTTGCGCATTAAGACCAAATAAAATATAAGTGATGAACATTCTTATGGATGATTTTCCGATTTCATTTGGTCCATGCAATACATTGAGACCCTCCGAAAAATTTATTGTCTCCCTATTCCATCTACCAAATGAAGTCAGTTCTAATTTTTTGATGATCATTTATCATCACTTCCATCTTTTAATAATTCCTGCATGAGAAACTGCTCAGCCTCATACATGATTTGTTGTTCCCTCTCCTCATCAAGCCAATCCATCTTTTTGAAAACCCCGTTCTTCATTAAATCATCGACATATGACTTTATTGATACTTGTTCATCTATTGTAGTAATAACCTCGCCGATAAATTGCTTTGACTGCTTAAGTTGGTTTCGATCGTATTCAATATGCTCAGAAAATTTGATGTCTTTCAGCCATACCCATGTCGTTTCATCTTCTTCTGATTCATTGGCTAGCTGATGCAACTCCTCACGATCATTCGACGAAAGGTTTTGCGCTAGAACATTTGAAATCATTAAATTCAATCGAACAATAGTCTTTCCATTTTGATTACGAATATCTTCTTTCAAGGATTCAATCAACTTTAAAAGTTCATCACTTTCTTCCACAGAGGATCCGTCTAAAGCGATTTCTTGAAATAAAATTTCTTGTAGAGAATGAAAGTATAAATTTGATTCATTATTATTCATCTCAACTAGATAGCAACCCTTTTCATCTGTTTCTTTAATATGTCGACCTTGAATATTTCCTGGGTATACTACTGGTGGATTTTCTGACAATATTTCCCTCTTGTGGATATGACCTAAAGCCCAATAATCAAAGTTTTGTTTTCTAAGGCTTTCAAGAAGAAAAGGGGCATAAGTAGCATGTTCATGATTCGACTCGAGAGACCCATGCAGCGTGGCGATATTTGTAAGAGTGTTATCTTCGATTTGATATTCTCCAACTTTGGAGTCTTTGACTTCACGTTGCTCATAACTGAAGCCATAAATAGAAGCTACTTCCACGTCATTTTTGGAATAGACGAATTTCGAGACTTTTTCACTTTTGAATACATGAGTATTAGGAGGAAAAGATAAATCTGCTTTCTGGCCAATTCCGTAGTCATGGTTGCCGTAACTTATGTATGCATTAATATGATGTTCGTTTAATCGTTGTAAACCTTTTTTGAGACGAACAGTCGATTTCAATGAGGCTGAATGTTGATCGAACAAATCCCCTACGAATAGAACGAAATCAACTTGCTCTTCAATTGCAAGATCAATCAATCGCTCATAAGCAATAAACGTACTGTTTTTAATATCAGAGAAAATCTTGTCTGGTAAATTAAATAATCCTTTATAGGGACTATCTAAATGCAAATCTGCACAATGTATAAATCGTAACGGTTGGTTAGCCATGTTGGTCCTCCCAGTCTTAATTTCTTACTTCTATTCTATCAGAACATAAACACGAATGCACGTTCGTATTTGGTGTTTTCAAAAACTTCCTCAGATGTACAGCTATTTACAAAATCCCTTAAAGTCCATATAGTTAACATAGAAGATTTTTCAACTTTTATAGGAGGAAATTATAGATGAAGACATATTTCTTAACAGTATATTCTCAAAAAGGCGAAGCACTGCTGAATGATTCATTCGAGGCATCAGATGACCAAGAAGCAATCAAAATCGGAAAAACAAAGCTCGAGGAAGAAGGTCATCAAGATCAAACACACCGCTGCGTATCACCAGATGGTCGATTATTATTATTTCACAGATAAGAAAAGCTCAAGTGCCCTGTTAGAAACGTAGTGACTGGAGTTCAACAACTAACACGGTGAAGAATTGAACCAATGTTGATTTATCGCAGGTTGGTCAGCGAAGTCACCTAGTTTCTGGGCGCTGGAGCTAGATATTGTGCGCCGAACTTTTATACTTACTTTCAGATAGAAAAAAAGCCTGCTGGAAATATTTCCAGCAGGCAATTTTTATGCTTGTTCGTCTTCACCATAAAGTTCTTCTAAAGGCTTAGTGATGATTTTACTTACATCGTTGATCATTGTGTTCAAGCGTTGTTCAGCTTCCATTAATTTTGAGATATCTTCTTGTTGCTGAACCAACTCAACTACTTTCTTCGCTTCTTCAACTTCTTCTTCTGAAATTTCTTCGCCTTGCATTTGTTTTTGTTGCAAGTTCATTTGTGTATCACGGAAGTTGTCGAACATTTGCTTAGTAGTAGGATCATTCATAACGTTTTCATAAGATTGTTTCAAGTCTTGGAACTCTTCACTTTCTCTAAGTCCTTTTTCTAAATCATATGCTAAATCATAAATATTAGCCATTTCAAATTCCTCCTAAATAGTTACCTTTTGTCCAACATTAACTGTAACAAAGATTAAAAAGTGTGTATAGTGATAACCGTTGATTGATATCGAACCTTTTTATTCCTGATTATTCATATCAAGTCATCATCCAGACTATGATACCTTGAATTAACCCGATCATCCCACCTAAAAGCGCACCTAGATAGGTAATCATGTTAAATTCCCGCTTAGTAATTTCCAATACCATCTTTTCAAGACGTGCCACATCAAATGCCTCTACTTGCTCTTTCACCATCTCACTCAAGTCCATCGTTTCGAACAACCAATCCATATGACGAGAAAGTTGTGAGAGGAACCCACCAACTACTCTAGGGACTAGCTCTGTTTGAATCATTTGATGATATGGTCTTAACCAATCTGAAACCGGCTGATGTAAATAATTTTCGATTTTCAAATGATTGACTAGATAATTTGCAGCCCTATGATCGATTTCCTCAATACCTAACGAATCAAAAAACGTAGTAAGATCTTTCTTTTTCCATTTACTCCATTCATCTTCAAGCATTTTAGAGACTGTTTCATGAGTATCACCGGATTGTAGGAACTGTTGAATGGGTGGAACTAATTTGTCCACCAAGCCTTCCTCTCCCAAATAGGAAGATACCATATTCCCTAAGAAACCTTGAGTTTCTAAAAATTCCGATGCTGCCTGAGATAATTTTGCCCTTCCTTCTTCACTTGAAAGAAACTGGCTTAGCTGGTTTACGATATAATCGCTAGCTTGAGGAATATTTTTTTCTATTTTTTGTAGAAAGTCTTCTGGGAGAACCTGTTCTAAAGGCTTGTCCTTATTTTCTTGAATCCACGAATGAATTTCTATCTGAATAAATGATTCAACCTTATTCTTCACAACTTTTTCATTTACTGAACTATTTATAGTCGATAGAACATCTAAAACTGTCCGTTTACTTTTGAGTTGATCTTCTAATTGTTTATTAATGAATGAACTCACATTTCCTTGAAGTTCTTTGCTATTCAGTTTTTCTTCAAGTGCATTTGCTGTAATTAAGTGATTGACGACTAAATCACCTAATTGTCTTGCAAGTTCATCTTGCCGCTTCGGGATCAGCCCTGGAGTAAATGGAACCTTCCATTTTCCTATATAAATGGGGTTATAAGGTCTGAAAAGCATTTTAATGGCTAAATAATTGGTCATCCCACCAATCAAAGCTCCAATTCCAACCATCATAAGTAACAAGAAACCAAGATTCATTAAGATCTACCTCTCTGTTGCAAATAATTTATTAAATAAAAGCGTATGTATGACTTATTAACAGTAACATAAAATAAGCTTGAAAGCATACTGTGAAAGGCGTTCACACCTTGAACAGCCTGCTTGATTCTCAGTTGGGAAGGGAGGCAGAGGATCAATGGTCAAGAAAGACCGTACAGAACGTACAGATAAAGATAGCAGGAAAACTCATGATTTAGATGTAGACCGTATGGTGAGTGAGGGGCTAGCTGGAGGCTATGTGGGGTCAGATATTAAACGGCGTCAAATAGAAGAGACACACGAAATCAAGGGAAATAACGAACCTTTCAGTACTGTCGAAGATCAAGAAGAAAAATAACAGAGGGCTGATTCGCCCTCTGTTTTATTTAAAAACCATTATAGATATTTCTTGATTGAAGTTCTAAAGAGGGCCTATATCGACCCTCAATAATTATTTTTGTTGTTGTTGTTGAGTCCCACCAAGTTGCTGTTCAGCCATTTGAACCAAACGCTTTGTGATTTCACCACCAACTGAACCGTTAGCACGTGAAGTTGAGTCTGGACCAAGTTGAACACCAAATTCTTGTGCAATCTCATATTTCATTTGGTCTAAAGCTTGTGATACTCCAGGAACTACTAATTGATTTGAACTGTTGTTTTGTGTCATGTTGTTCACCTCCTGTGTAATTATAGTTTCTTCAAGAGATGAAAACTTATGTCGAAAATTTTTAGGTAATATTTGCTATAAGACCAATTGAATACCCAGCCTACTTAGCGTTTGGCTTAGTCATTTCTTTGGGGTCGATTAACTTATCGAATTCTTCCCCAGAAAGAATCCCTGTTTCTTCAGCAGCTTCTCGTAAAGTGAGACTCTTTTCGTGAGCATATTTTGCAATTTTTGCGGCATTCTCATAACCGATATGAGGGTTTAGGGCTGTTACTAGCATAAGTGAATCGTTCAAATACTGTTCAATTTTCTCATGATTAGGTTCTAAGCCTACTAGGCAGCGTTCATCGAATGATTGCATACTATCACCAAGGAGTTGGCAAGATTGCAAGAAGTTATATGCAATCATTGGTTTGAATACATTCAATTCAAAGTTTCCTTGGCTTGCTGCAAAACCGATTCCAGCATCGTTACCCATCACGTGTGCAGCCACCATTGTAATTGCTTCACTTTGAGTTGGGTTTACCTTTCCTGGCATGATTGAGCTACCTGGTTCATTTGCTGGAATTTCAATTTCACCGATACCACAACGCGGACCACTCGCTAACCAACGTACGTCATTCGCAATCTTCATTACATCCGCCGCTAGTGCTTTTAATGCTCCGTGAGTGTGAACTAACTCATCATGACTAGTCAACGCATGGAATTTGTTTGGTGCGGAAATGAATGATCCGTTCGTTACTTCATTTATTTTTTTTGCTACTGTTTCAGAGAAATCAGGATGAGCGTTGATCCCTGTTCCAACAGCAGTACCACCTAAGGCAACTTCACGGACATATTTCAATGAATCTTGAATCATGTTCTCAGTTTTTTCAAGCATGCGATGCCAGCCACTGATTTCTTGTCCTAGTGTCAATGGTGTTGCATCCTGCAAGTGGGTTCGTCCAATTTTTACAACATCTTGATAAGCATCTGCTTTTTCTTTTAATGTGTTTTTCATCTGAACAAGTGAAGGCAGTACATGCTCTTCCACCTTTTTCACGGCAGCAATATGTAATGCTGTCGGATAAGTATCATTGGAACTTTGTGATTTGTTGACATCATCATTTGGATGAAGGCGCACATCTTTCCCTTGTTTCTCCAACCATTCGTTACCTACAAATGCCACGACTTCATTCACGTTCATGTTGGACTGAGTACCACTACCTGTCTGCCATACGACAAGCGGGAAGTGCTCTTTAAGATTTCCTTTTAAAATTTCGTCAGTAGCATAATCGATTGCTTCTGCTTTTTCTTTTTCTAATAACCCTAAAGATTCGTTTGCTAAAGCAGCACTCTTTTTTAAAATTGCGAAACCTTCAATGATCTCCTCAGGCATAGTTTCCTTACCAATAGGAAAGTTTTGTTTACTTCGCTGTGTCTGTGCTCCCCAATATTTTTCACTTGGAACTTTCATCTCACCTAGTGTATCTTTTTCAATGCGGTAATCCATACTTTGTTCCTCCTCGACATATTAAAAATACTCAATACTTTTCAACCACTATCTATTATAATAAGAATAACTGATTTTTTAAACGAAAAGAGGGAAAACAATGCCGAATATTTGGACTCATATCTTATTTTGCGAAGAAGCGATGAAGTCGATTCATAAAGATGAGCTATATAACAAGTACCAAAATCACTTTAATCTTGGAGCTCAAGGCCCGGATCCTTTCTTTTATCATAATTTCTGGCCATGGAAAAATGAGTCGGCTATCAACGAATTGGGCGGTTTGCTTCACAGAACCAAATGTGGAGATTTTTTGATGACCATGGTTGAACAAGCTAAATCGGCAAGACCCCAAACACAAGCATATGTATTAGGTTTTTTAACTCATCATATTTTAGATCGCAATACACACCCATATGTCCACTACCGTTCTGGATATGAAGGAAACAAGCATCAGTTGTTGGAGCTGCATATGGACACTGTTATGTTGGAACAGAAAAAGTCCGAAAAAACCTGGAAGAATCCTGTTTATAAGCATATTGATATTGGAAAAAAGGTCGATGATGAAATCAAGCAAGTGATTTTTCATGCTATGGATTTCCATTATCAAGAGGAACAATCATTTGAGGAGTCAAGTTTCATCGATGCAGCATATAAAGATAAAAAGAAAGCTTTAAGGATCCTTTTCGACCCAACAGGAGTGAAACACAAATTCTTAGGTAATTTAATTCGCCCTTTTTCACATGCTCCGCTTAATGATAATGTGGATTATTTGAATGAGGATAGATCACCCTGGTATCATCCTGCAACAAATGAACAACGGACAGAGTCATTCTTAGATTTATACGAGAACGGATTAGAAGAAGCTAAGGTGATACTTACACTCACATTAGATTATTGGAACGATGAAAAAGCAGATTCTTATCAAGAATTGCTTGATAAAATTGGACACATTTCTTATGATACTGGCGAAGCATTACATTTGAACTTGGAACTAAAATACAGTGATCCAATCGTTTAATTAAGAAATCCCTTCGGAGCTAAAGAGCTCGAAGGGATTTTGTTTAATATAACTTTCGTTTTTAGAAAACGTTTATTTTGAAGTTACATCTGCCGCACCACTAGAAATACTTGCGTCATTTGCTTCTTTCTCGCCTTTTTCAATATCAACAAACTGTAATAGGACGAGTCCCACAACAAAGAATAGCAGTAAGGAAAGTATTCCAAGTCTCGTTGATCCTGTCAATTGGCCTACCATTGCAAATATGAATGGTCCGAAGACGGCCGAGAACTTAGCGGACACTGCGAAAAACCCGAAAAACTCAGCATGCTTGTGTTCAGGCACCATTCTACTGAAAATGGATCGACTTAGACCTTGAGCTCCTCCTTGAACAAATCCTACACATATCGCTAACAAATAGAAATGCAATGCAGATGACATGAAATATCCTAATACAACAATGAAAATATAAGTGACCAGAGCAATACTGAGTGCTCGCTTAGCACTGATTTTCTTAGCGAACCAACCAAAGAAAAATGCAAATGGGATGCCTACAAATTGAGTGATTAATAATGCAGCGATCAGATCATTCGAATCAATTCCAATTCCACGGCCGTATATAGTGGCCATTTTGATAATGGTTGAGATTCCGTCGTTATACATCCAAAAAGCAAGAAGAAAAATAAGTAACTGTTTATAGTTATTTAGTGACCTGAAAGTCGATGTCACCCTAGTTAAGCCTATTTTCACGTAGGACTGGGTTCTTTTAACGCGAGTTACTTTTTCTTCTTTAATATTTTTAAACAAAGGAAGAGAAAAGATAAACCACCATATACCAACAGACACGAAAGCAGCCTTGGTTGCTGTCACCGTATCAGGAAATCCGAACCATTCGAACTTGAGAATCATCAATAAGTTGATCGCTAAAAGAATTCCGCCGCCAATATATCCGAAAGCATAACCCCAGGTAGAAACTCGATCGAGTTCGTCTTTTTTAGCTATTTCAGGTAGAAAAGCGTCGTAGAAAACATTTCCTCCAGAGAAACCAAGCGTCCCTATGATCAATAATATTGAAGCGAATATATAATCACCTTGGTTTACGAAAGCAAGTAAGACACTTGCGACCATACCCATGTAAGCGAAGAAACGGAGAAACTTTTTCTTTGAAGCAGAATAATCACTTATTGCCCCTAAAAATGGGGATAAAATAGCCACTAACAAAACAGCGATAGCTTGAGAATAACCCCAGTAACTTTCTGCTAAATTTTCGTCAAGACCAGAAGCAGCAACATCATAATAAAAAATGGGCAAAACAGCTGCCATAATCGTCGTCGCGAAAGCAGAGTTTGCCCAATCATATAACATCCAGCTTCTAGTTAATTTCTTATTCCCCATTCTGGTTCCCTCATTTTCATCTTTTCTTTAAGAATATCAGAAATTTCGGGCAAATGGAGAAGAATTAAATAAAAATTTACAAAAATTCAGTATATACTACTCAACTAATCCAAGGTACTCTTCAACTGTTAGGCCTGATTCGTGAATTTTTGTAGCAAGATCTTTTCCAATATACCTTAAATGCCATGGTTCAAAACTGTACCCAGTAATCTCACTCTTTCCTTTAGGATAGCGAATAATAAAACCATATTTATGGGCATTTTCTGCAACCCACTGCCCTTCAGTGGTCGATTCAAAGTCAGTAGTTAAATAAAAACCCACTGCTTGAGAAGTTACATCCATCGCTAATCCAGTTTGATGCTCACTATGTCCAGGAATCGCTGAGACTTTTTCGGCTTCCTCTCTACCTTTACTTTCCACATGGGAGTTGAAAACGGCGACTTGACGATCGTAGGATCGATAACCTGATACAGCAAACAGGTCTACCCCTGCCTTATTAGCACCAGCAAATAATTCTTCAAGTGCATTTGCTGCCACTGGACGCATATTCCGCTTCATATTTTGTTCATCAAATGAAAAACGGACGTTGGGTTCAGTCAAATTGGGTGGTGTATAGCCATCAGGTAGTTTTCTCCGTTTGTTTACTACCACATCTATAGCTGATGGATTTGATACAACTGTTACGTCTGAGTCATCACCTTGGTTATTTTCATTTTGACTTTCATTGTTTGATTGATCATTGTTCGCTTGTTCATCGTTCGACTCGTTATTGTTTGATTGATCATCATTTGATTGATCCTCGGTGGTGTGTTCATTATTATCCGAATCTTCATTAGAAGAAGTTTGATCTTCTTCGTCTTGAGAAGAATCACTTTCTTCCTCCTCATCTTCTTCCTGACTATCTTCATCATTGTCAGAAATCACATTTATATCTTCTTTATCTTGTTTCTCATTAGTCGATTTATTTAACTCTCCACCATCTAGAGACTCCGAAGATTCACTCTGACATCCTGTTAATGCTAAAAAAATGATTGTTATCAACGCTGCGATTAAACTTATGTTTCTCATATAAAACTCCAATCCTTTATATTCTACCTCTTACTATATCATGACAAAATAAGTTTTCACCAAATTATTTTTGACTATTTTTTATGGCTTTTTTTATATGACTCATTCAGAAGTAATGTGGTTGCATCATAACAATATAAATAAGCCACCCTTAAAAGAGTGGCTTACACAACAAAGTCTTCTTTAATTAAACATACTTAGCATATTGCTTACTTAATTCTGCAAATGAATGTTGATCGTGATCATCAATCGCCTGATTAATTTGTTTTTCCAATTGTGATTTGTTGAGCTTAAATACAAGTTCATCGAGTGTTAATCTTGCTGCTAGTCGGATTTCGTAAGGTACATCTTTTTTTGCTTTGATTTTTACATGTTTAGGAAAGTGGTATCTAATTAACACATAAGAGGTGACTTGTTTTTTCATTTTTAACTCCCCCTTACTCCCTTTTTTCTATTATCCTAGATATCGGCTTAAATTGCAACAATTTTCAGAATTTTTATTTAAAAAAATATCCCTGGCAATTTTACCAGGGACTAGTCCTCTTGTTGGGAGAGAGGTGTATATGTGAGCTTCGCCTATTCAGCGAAGGGGTCACCGATTATTCGCGGTTACCATTTCCTTTATTTCAATAACCCGCTGAACCTTTGTTCTTCTTCATTTCTTTGGACTATTCTTTGCTCTTAGCTTTTTCTGCTTTTCTTTCAGCTTTTTCTTCTTTTGCTTCAGCTTTTCTTTCAGCCTTTTCTGCTTTTCTTTCAGCTTTTTCTTCTTTTGCTTCAGCTTTTCTTTCAGCTTTTTCTGCTTTTCTTTCAGCTTTCTCAGCTTTTGCTTCAGCTTTTCTTTCAGCTTTTTCAGCTTTTACTTCATAGTTCTCGTCACGATCCGTTTCAACACGATCGTCACTCTCTTCTGCCTCTACCTCTACTGTTGCTTCAGTAGATTCTTCTGTTGTATCTTCTTCAGTTGTTTCTTCTTCTGTCGTTTCTTCTTCAGTTGTTTCCTCGTTATTGTCAGTTTCTTCTTCAGCAAACTCATCTGTAATAGTGTTTAAGTGAGTCATTAGATCAGAAACATCTTCGTTTTTAGCTTCTAATCGATCTAAAGAACGCTCAACATTTCTTTTTAATGCTGCTTTAGCAACCGGATTCTTCACTTTTTCCATAGCAAGAGCTAATGAAAGAACATTCTGACCATAAGCTACTTCTGAAGACTCTTCCTCTTCTTCTTCAGTATTCTCTTCTTCTTCTTCGTTTTCATCTGATTCTTCAGTGTTTTCTTCGTCAGTATCTTCTTCTGTTGATTCTTCAGTGTTTTCTTCGTCAGATTCTTCATCTTCTGATTCTTCAGTGTTTTCTTCGTCAGTATCTTCTTCTGATGTATCTTCAGACTCTTCATCGTCTGACTCATCTTGTGAAGCTTCTGCACGTTCAAGTACATTCAATGCTTCATTAAGTAGTTTTTCTGCTTCTTCCTCATTACCCTCATCGTACAATGTTTGCGCTTCTTCGATTTGTTGTAATGACCAATCGATCAGTTGTTGTACTCGTTCAGGATTGTTTTCTTCCAGAGCCAAAGATAATTGATTGGCAATTTTTGTATGATAAGAAAATAATTCCGGTGCCAATTGAATTTCTTCAGCTACTTGGTCTTGATTTTCTTCTTCTGTTACGTCCTCTTCCGCAAGCGTACTTAATGGTGCTACTACTAATGATGTAGTAAGTGCTGCTGTTGAAAGAGAATAAATGAATTTGTTTCTTCTCATCTTCTCACCTCTTTTTTAAAGTTACTATAGCTTACGAGAAGTAGAGAATAATTTTTGGGGGTTATTTAAAAAATAATTTAATTTCTATATTAAGAAAATTGCAATCGTCCTTATGTTAGTGATTAAAACTGAGAAATTCTATATATTAATACATATGCAAAAAAAAGCCCAACTTCCGTTGGGCTTTTTGTATAATCAAATTTATTCACTGATTTTTTTAGTTATTTCATAGGTTCGACGTGCTTGATGCTCAACTGCACCTTTTACGTCATCAGTTATATTTCCTTCTCCGTCTACCGTAGTGCTTGTACCGTATGGGTTTCCTCCGGAGCCGAAGATCACGTTATCACTATAACCAGGTGGTACTACAATAGCTCCCCAATGGTACATGGATGTGTAAAGATTAGTTAATGTTTGTTCTTGACCGCCGTGAGGGTTAGCAGCAGAAGTCATTCCACTTACGACTTTGTTTACTAACTTACCTTCACCCCAAAGTCCTCCAGCCATATCAATAAATTGCTTTGCTTGGGATGGTAAGGCACCAAATCTTGTTGGTACACTGAAAATATACCCATCTGCCC
The DNA here is from genome assembly GCF_002844535.1 of Halalkalibacillus sediminis. Classification (NCBI taxonomy): domain Bacteria; kingdom Bacillati; phylum Bacillota; class Bacilli; order Caryophanales; family Bacillaceae; genus Halalkalibacillus; species Halalkalibacillus sediminis. The sequence goes on along the minus strand of NZ_PJNH01000001.1, from coordinate 71,810 downwards.
ATTCTAAGTCATCTATTGAAGCCTCCGGAACATCTTTGGTCTCTTCATAGTGTTTTTTCCAAGCAGGGTTTTGTTCAATTGCTTCCATTGGCGCTGTTTCAGGAATTTTCACTAATTTTACTTCGGCACCAGCCTCTTTGAGTGCTGATTCGGCCCATTGTGCTAACTGATAGTTTGCACCAGTTGAACTATAATAAAATACAGCCATTTTAGTCATAAATCACAACTCCTTTTAATTCAAGATAATTTATCACATTAATAAATGTACCCATAAATCGTTCTAAATAAACTAAAAGGAGTTGCTTTGTATCAGTTACTTAAATTATGTTTCAACTCATTTAAATCCTTCCACCCATATGCGGTTTCCTCATAGGTGCCCTCACCTATCGTTACATTCTCAGCTTCCACTTTAGCGGCTCCGTGCCTTGTATAAAACCGACCGGCTGGGTTTTTGGTTAGGATCCAGACAAGAAGTGAGGTATAACCATTTTCTTCACAAGAATCGACAAAAGCCTTCAGCAACAGCCTTCCGACCCCTTCACCTTGGTATTGTTCCAAAATGTATATATCATATATTTCGCCTTCATAATCGAAATTCTCTGTGCGTTCTTTTCCTCCTGAAATGAACCCTAGGACTTCATCATTTTCATTTACAGCTACAAAAACATCTTGATTGATTTTTGATGATTGCAGAGCTGTCTCCCACATTATTTTTCTTGTTTGAAAAGATTTCACCTGTTGCAGATCAGCTTCTTTGATAATTGGTTCATATGTAGAACGCCAAGTTTTGTCATGTACTTCCGCAATGTGTTCGGCATCTTCCAACCTAGCTTTTCTTACTGTTACCATCTTAATTCACCGCTTTCACTCTTTACATCGTAATTAAAAACACGGTTAGGATCGCACCTAATACCGCAAAAATAACATTTACATTGAATAAAGCAATAACTACTGCCACTGCTCCACCTGCTAATCCTATCAATGGCCTCTCAGGAATTACGGTCATGATACCAGGAAATATCAACGCTCCAAGGGCAGCGAATGGTATAGCATTCAACCATTGGTTGACCCACGGCCGAAATTGGATCTTGTCCATGATGAAGGCAGGGATAAATCTTGGAATCATCGTCACTATTGCCATACCAATAATTGTTGCAATAATCATGACTTTTCCTCCTTCAACAAGGGGATCCCAAGCAAACTGCCAAGGATTGTTGCGAGAACTATTGCCCAACCCTGAGCTAGTTCAATCACTTCAATAAAATAAAAATTCAATACCATTGCAGTTAACGCAATCAGACCTATTCGCCATTCTTTTTTAACAGAAGGAATCAGCAAGCCGATAAACATCGCATAAAGGGCTATCCCCATACTCTCACTAAGTGTAGGCGGTAGTGCCTCACCTAAAATCGCCCCTAAAAAACTTCCAGAAACCCATGAAAAATAAGCCACCAGAATCAACGATAAATAAAAATACGTACTGTTCTCTTTCTTCACTTCATCAGCATGCAGAGACGAAACTGCAAACGTCTCATCGGTAAGACCCAACGAAAGTCCAAACTTCCACCTTAAAGGTAGTGAGTGCACACGGTTCATGAAGGACATGCTCATAACGAAGTGCCTAAAGTTAAGTACAAAAGTTGCTATGACAATTTGCAAAAACATTGCACCTTGAGCAAACATATTTGCTGCCATGAATTGAGCAGCCCCTGCAAAAACCAATACACTCATCAATGTTGTCTCATATGTACTTAAACCCGATTGTGTGGCCAACACTCCATAGGCCACCGCAATCGGGAGATATCCTAGAAAAATAGGGAAACCTGCAACGGCACCACTCTTCACAGCCGTTGACTTCGTTCGTGCCTCCAATTGTTTAGAGGTATGTGAATCAGTCATTCAAACTCCTTCTCTCTTACCTCAATTACTATAGATTATAATGCAGAATCAGGGTTTAGGAAAGTATTCTGGATGCAACTGGTACGCAATCCGCCTCAAACCTTCAAGCAACCTAGGGGAAGGGCGACAATATAAATACTCCTGTAACACATGGATTTTATTGTCTTGAATTGCTTTGATCTCATTTGACCTGTTCCGTTTTTTGATTAATTGAGGATTCATCTTCTTTTCCTGTACACCTACCCAGACCATACAAATCTCGTCTGGATTTTTATCGATAACTTCCTCCCATTCTACTTGTATGCTTGCATCTTCATAAGAGGCAAAAACATTTTCTGCGCCAGCTAATTCACTGATATAACTAAGCCAATTAGCTCGCCCTGGTGTGAAAATAGGTTTTGGCCACCATTCCCAATAGATTTTTTTCGGTGCGTCAATTTGTTGAGAAATCGAACGGTACTTTTCTATTTCGTTATGAAAATCTTGATAAACCTGTTCTGCTTTCTCCTCAGAATGAGTGAATCTTCCAACTGTAAGCAGATCTTCAGCAATCTCATCAAGCGAATTGGGATCCAAAATGATATAAGGTAAATCTTTATTCTTCAAAGCTTCTATGTTCTTTTCCATACCCGGAACACTCAAAGAAGCTAATACCAAGTCTGGTTTCAAATCCTCGACCGCATCGATATCAATGTTTAAATCACGACCTACACGAGGTAAATTATTTACCTCTTCAGGCCAGTCACTATCATCATCTACACCAACAAGTTGATCGATTAAATCCAAATAAGCTAGAATTTCGGTGTTACTTGGACATATTGAAACTATTCTCATGAAACACACCTCCTAGAGCAGAGTTTTCAAAGCAACATAACCTAATACCGTAACAATCACAACTAACCATGCTGGTTTTTTCCAAAAATGCAGTAAACAGAAGGCAGCGAGAGCAACAGCAAAATCAATTGAATCATTGATTCCACTCGTAAAAATCGGGTCATAAAAAGCAGCAATCAAAATTCCTACTACTGCGGCATTCACTGCCAGTAATCCGGCTCTTACTTTTGGGTGATGACTAATAGAGTCCCAAAAAGGAAGAATACCAATAATCAATAAAAACGAAGGTAAGAAAATTGCGAGGGTTGCTAAAGCAGCCCCTGGTAAGCCGCTAATCACTTGACCTAAGTAACTTGAAAAAGTAAATAAAGGACCAGGAATTGCTTGTGCTGCACCATATCCTGCTAAAAACATTTCTTCTGTCAAAAGGTCTTTAGGAACAAGTTCTCTTTCCAATAAAGGTAATACAACATGACCACCACCAAATACTAATGAGCCTACCCGATAGAAAATATCTACTATTTGAAGCCAAAATACATTTGTAGCTTGACTCAAAATAGGAAGACCAATTAATAAAGCAGTGAAAGTGGTTAGTGAAAGGATACCGACTTTTTTAGATATGTTGATATTAACAGGTGCTTTCTCTTCAAAAGTTAGATCTTTAAATAACCAAAGTCCGACAATAGCAGCTACTAATATGATGATGATCTGAACAAATGAAAAAGGGAAAAGTAATAAAGCTACAGCTGCTAGTAACATGATCGTAATTCTAGGTAGATCAGGTGCTAATTTCTTACCCATGTTTAAAACGGCGTGTGCTACTACTGCTACAGCTACGATTTTCAAACCAGAAATCCAAACTGATTGACTCACGTCGAATTGCAGTACGTAAGCAGCGAAGAAAACAAGTAACAATACAGATGGCAATGTGAAGCCGATCCATGCTAAAATTCCCCCAAGAATCCCTCCACGTACCATGCCGACTGATATACCTACTTGACTGCTTGCTGGTCCTGGGAGGAACTGACACAAAGCAACCAAATCAGCATAAGCTTGATCAGACAACCACTTTTTCCGTTTGACGTATTCTTCCTGAAAATAAGCTAAATGAGCAACAGGACCTCCAAAAGCTGTTACTCCTAATCTAAGTGCTGTAAGAAATATCTCTATGTAATTTTTCATTTGATGCATCCTCCAAATAAAATTTTGTTTATAATTGATTGAACCATAGAAAAAAGGCTGAATCTGAATAGATTCCAACCTTTTCTTTTCTAACTCTAATTATAAATTAAATTTACGTACTTGAACATTCAAACCTTCTGCCAGCTTAGCCAAATCTTCAGCAGCTCTTGAAATCTCATCCATTGAGCTATTCGCTTGCTCAACAGATGCTGCAGTTTGCTCGACACCTGCAGCCGACTGCTCAGAAACAGCAGCAATTTCTTCCACCGATCGATTCATATCTATACTGTCATCCGAAACTTCTTTCAAATGAGCAGAAATCTCTTGAATCTTACCAACCACTTGATTGATCGAGTCATTAATTTTCTCGAATGTTTGTTGAGTATTTTCAATCTGTTTAGACCCTTGTTCAACCTCACTATAACCTGATTCTAATGACTGAGTTACTCCTTTAGATTCAGATTGAATTTCACTGACAATAGAAGTGATTTCTCCCACAGAGTCAGAAACTTTTTCTGCCAATTTCCGTACTTCATCTGCCACAACTGCAAAGCCTTTACCGTGTTCACCAGCACGCGCCGCTTCAATTGCAGCATTTAATGCTAGTAAATTTGTTTGTTCAGCTACGTCTTGGATAACGGTTACCAGTTTTGAGATTTCGGTGGATTGACGATCTAGCGACTTCACTTTCTGGACCGCTTCTTCTACAATCTGATGGATGTTTCTCATTTGTCCTACCGACTCCACCATTTGAGCCCGGCCATCTTCTGCCAAATTAAGTACCTCATCAGAAGCATTTGATACGTTCTGCCCGTTCTCATACGAACGCTCCACTTTCGTCATCAATTGTTCCATCATTTCTGAAAGCTTAGCCGCGCTTTGAGCTTGGTTTTCTGATCCGGAAGATAACTCTTCCATAGTCGATGCGATTTGTTCGCTACCTTCTTGAACTTCATTTGATGATTGGGTTAACTCTTCACTCTGGCTAGACACATGATCAGAAGCTTGTTGCACTTCATAAATAATGGATGTTAGATTATCTTTCATTGTATTGACTGAAAGAGCTAACTGCCCAATTTCATCTTTTCCATGATAACCCAAAGACGGTACATTTAACTGACCTTTAGAAATTTCATCTGCTACATGCACTACTTCACGCAGGTTATGACGTACCTTTCTATTTACGACCCATAATAATAAGAAGGCAACAATAGAAGCAATTACGGCACCTGCTAGAAGCACTGAAACAATAAGAACAAACGACGCTTTCGTCGTATCATAAGCTTCTCCGTATGAGGTCATCACGCCATCTCTCAATTGTGCTAATAATTCAGTGGTCTCTGAGCGCAACATACTTACTTTTGTCCGTCCGCCCATCACTTCACTGTTATTTCTCTCCTGCACATTAGGAATGATTTCTTCGTTAAAGACTGTCGTTACTTCTTCATTTTTAGTTAATATTTGACTCATCAGCTCTTTTTGCTGGCCCGATAATCCTACTTGGATTTCATTTCCTAAAGATATGAAACGACTATTCATTTCTTCATACTCAGTTATGTATTGAGGCGTTTTGAAGTTCACATAATCACTGATTCTGACGTCCTTCCCCCGGAATAACGATCTCATTTCCTCGATCGCGACAGCTCGCTCGCTTCTCCTGTCTTGTTCATCAACAGCGCTATTCGCTTGATTGATAAAAAAGTAGACAGCACCTGAAGCAAGTAAAAACAATAAAATCGTAGTAATAAGGATTATTCCATATTTTTTACCTAAAGTGACATTACTTAAAAATGCCCTCTTCTTTTTACTGCCTTTTTTAGTTATGTCTTTTTCAACTTTCTTAGAGCGTTTTTTCTTGAACGACCACGCCACTAGAATCCCCCCTATATTATCCTGATGGTTCTATTCTATCTGAGTCTTTAGAACTAATGTTAGCACACTCAAATGGTTTCATATAGACTTTTCCATTATAAAAAAACTCTATAGATGACCTCACTTTTTTTACTTCCTTGATTGTTTGATGACCTTGCATCCATCGCATCGTTATGTGACCTGTTTTATAAGTCAATTCCTTATCTAACAATATTATCGGCTTTAGATTGAATAAGTGAATATCGATCAAGAGTTTTTTTACCGAATCATAGTCTTTAATATACATTAATTGATGGCTAGAACCGGGACTTACGATTGATATTTTTTCAGTTTCATGCACCATCCGGTTATAATGCTCAGTCAAAAGTTTAAAGTCTGAAGTTACTTTCCTATAAGAAAACAATTGTTTTTGGGGTACTTGCTCCCATAATTTCTTACCTAAAGAATATACATTTAGTTCCCTACAGGGTAATTCCATCATTCTTGATTCGAATTCTTGAAATTGAAGTTTTTCATGAGTTGTTAAAGACGTATTTAGTAGTATTTTACGTTGCCAAAATGTAGCCCATCCTTCATTGGCTATACGGGATAACTTTATTAAGAAATAGTATTCTTCTTCAAATCGCAATAGCTTTGCCAATTCCTTTTGCCATGGTTTCATTCGAGTACTGTGATGAATGAGATAAGGAGTAATACTATCTGAAGTCATTCGAGGAACGAAACCAGATAGACGTGGATCCTTTAGTTCACGAAAAAAATCTTCATGCAGAGCAGTATACTGATATGTAGAAAGTGTTTGTAGATGATATAAAGTTTCCTTAACTTGATCCTTTCCATAGTCTGCGATAGTTCTTTTTATGAAGCCTTTGAGTAAAAAACGTTGGCGAAATAGTTCAATTTTACGTGCTTGAAACCATTTGTTTTGCTGAAAAAAATCTTGATGGGCGATGGAATGAGCAAGCACAAAAGTATTTAACAAAGGTGAATTGTTCTCGTTTAAATAGACCGTACTTTTGTTAGCATCCCACTCAAACTGTTCAGCATTATAGTCATTTGAGAAAAAAGATTCATTATGGAAAATTCTACGGCTCGATCTTTCCTTCTGTAGAATATTCATCTCTTTATTGGATAAATATTGAACATCAAATAGATCTATATTTGAAACTCCTAAATCTCCAGCTGCTTTCAGCAATGAGGACAATGAAATTGAAGATTGCGTCAATGTGCATCCCCCTTTAATGTTTATCCTTCAATTTTATTAAAAAAAAGACGGAGTATACTACTCCGTCCCGTCTCTATCTGGAAAAATTCTGTCGAACATATCATTAAATTCATCAAAGAATCCTTCTACAGGATCACCATTTTGGACTCTTCCTGCGTAATCATCAACCATTCCTAAGAAGTCAGGGTTGGCAGAAACATACACATTTTCTATATCAGAATCTGTACGTTTCACAATATTTGAGATCTTGTCCTTAATTTGATCATTGACCTCATCACTATCATTGTCCCGTAAATTTACAGCTACATAGGCGTTGTTCTCGCCAGTCATCACATATGAATTATCTACTTCTTCAACATCATTGTTAATTCGATCTGCTACTCGATCTGCCATTTCGTAGCGACCATTGTTGTTTCCACCGAGATCATTGTTGTTTTCATCGTTTTGCATTCGATTGATACCTAAACGACCACCATCATCTCTTGGGTCACCCATGTTTTGATCACCCATATTTTGATCACCATATCTAGTCTGTTGATAATCATCTGTTCCATTCTCTGGGTTGATACCCATTTCATCGCCCTGACAAGCAACGAGTGTCATACCGAAAGTTATCACTATTGCAAACATAAATAAACGCATATTCCAATCTCCTTTCTATTCCATGTACTTGTTAGTATGAAAATTAGGAGAAAAGAATATGCTTATTTTTTGCAGGTAAACAATGGTATTTACACTAACCAGAACCCTGCATTTTGAACATCTTCTGAAGAGCTCTTGATCCTTCAGTTATTTGGGTAGGCATACTTTTAAATTGTTCAGGGGAAAGCTCAGCGGTTAATTTCCCTTCGTCAACAACCCACATTTTACGTGATAGAAATTTAATCGTATCCCAATCATGAGTGATAAAAACAATCGTCATTCCTTCGGTGTTCATTTTTTTTAGCCAATCCAACATATCATACTTAGCCGCTAAGTCCACTCCCACAAAGGCTTCATCCAAAAATACGATATCTGGTTTCTGAATCATACCTACTGCTAAATTCAACTTTTTCATTTGTCCTCCACTCAGTTTTGATACTTTCTGATTGAAGAGACTTTTTAAATCCAGGGCATCATACATCCCGTCAACAAAGTTTGGGTCGCTGTCTTTAACCATTTTAGAAAAGAAGTTGAGGTGATCTTTAACTGTCAAATTTTCAAATAAAGCATTTTTCTGTGGAACATAACCAATAACCTGATTGCTCCGTTCAAAGTCATATTTAATTTCCCCGGACGAGCTTTTTAATAATCCAGCCAAGATTTGAATAAGAGTTGATTTACCGGCACCATTCGGTCCAAAAATCGCTATACAATCTCCATTATGAATCGATGATGATACAGCATTCAAAATGATATTATTCCTTTGTCGATAGCTGATTCCATTGAGTTCAATCATTTGCTGATCCCCCTTAGATTAATAACCATACAGGTATGAAGAATAGCATCCACCACGCAAAATCCAAGATGTTCAGTTGAATCAACAACACCATTACAGTCGATGCGGCTCCATAACCAACGGCAAAAGCGAACAATGACTGCTTGTTCTTAGAGACGTTTAAACTAAATAGATAAAGGCATACTGACAAGATTGGGAGAGCAAAAATATATTTAATATCTCTGCCGATCGATAAATCAAATATACCTGAGATATCACTTAGAAATAAGCTAAAAAAATAAAGGATAATTGATATTGAACTGACCATATAAAACCATAATGCACGAATGCTATTTCTACCAGAATAACTAATTTGAAAACGCTGAATGATTTTCTCACGCTGCCAGTGCAACATGTGACTTCCGAAATATCCGACGAGGATCCATATATAAATCCAAGCACTCAAATGAACCAGAGAATATGAATGATCATCCTCAACTTCTTGATTTTCTTTCCCACCTTCAAAAGATTCGAAGTTCATTTGAAAAATCAACTCGGGTTCTAAATACCGAAGCCCATATTGAAATACTTCTTCGCTATTTAGATCACTCTCTGATCTATTAAGCACAATAGAAGCAGCTTCGGCCCTAGTAGCCAACTTCATTAATTCTCCAGCTAATTTTTCCTTAAGAAGAGCATCAACACCCGTCTCACTATGGCGGTACCACGTAACGATTTGTTCGTGCTGACCCCTTTTAATTTTCCCAAGCATATTATGAGGAAATACAAACACCGCTTCATACTCCCGTTGATAAAAAGCTTCATCTGGCATATTAGTCAATACATCAACAGAATATGGCCCATCTGACTCCAGTTCCTGAACAATCTCCTGAGTGATTGACTGATCACTCTCATCTACAATGGCAATAGGCACTGTTATCTGGTTAGAAGTTGATTGAACAAGCGGGAACAATATCCCAATTATTATAATTGGAATCAAAACTACCATCACTGGAAACCATTTATTACGCATCATTGCTTTTAAAATAATCATTGGATCAACCCCTTTCTTTTCTCAAAAAGAAAGGTAGTCAATAGCAATAAAGAACTTATTGCAATAGTGGAAATCCATAAAAGCCAAGGTGCTTCCTCAGCCTTAAAGACAGAATGAAAGGAATGGTAAAACATTTGCAAACCAGATAAGTCCACCGGCCCAATGGAATCAGGAAAATAAACTGGAGGAACAATTGCTCCGCTGAAAAGTAATAAAATGACGGAGGATGCCAAGAAAAACACGTAAGAAAGCCCAATATTTTCCAATAAAGAATGACTTACTAAATATAGAGTGCCAATCATTATGGCTAGCATGACCCACTGCATGAGAACCTTCCAATCAAAAGCTACAAATGGTAAAAAGCTCGATGGAATCAGGAATAAAATGCTACTCACAAAGATAAGTAAAAATGTGATATGAAATAATGTACGGTAGATAAATTGTTTGTCTCTAGTAACACCTAACAAAGTAAAACGTTGGTTCATGATATTTTCATGCTTAAGGCGATAAATAAATGCGAAAAATATATAGGTTAAGAACAAGACAAGTGAACCTATGCTTATGAATAATTGCTGTTTCCAGCTCATATATGTGAATTGTTGTTCCACGTTAAAAAACTGATTGCGATCTAACGCAAACATGGTAAAAAATATGGTCATTTGTTGTATGGCTTGGGATCGCTCAGATGAATCCATTTCCTGAATGTAATATCTATTTACTGTATTTACACCTGCTTGTGCAGCTGAAATATAATTTTCACCACTAGACAACAATGTCTGGGCTAACTGTGAAGAAAAAGGAGTTGATTCATTCAAGAAGACATCGATTTCTTCATTCACTCCGCTGCGTAATTGATCTGTAAAACCACTAGGAATTCTCACAATCGCAGCATATGAAGAACTGGTATCCATGACAGATGATAGCTCTTCTTCAGTTTTTATAAAACGAACCTGTCCAGTCAACGTTTCATCATTTTCCAATTGGCTGATCAGTGCACGGGTTTCTAGTGTATCATCCTCATCGATCACTAATAATTCCACTTCACCGAGTTCTTCATTAGCTACGGTATAAATGAAACCTGCAGTAATTAAAACGCCAGCGACTGGGAACAAAAATACAAATAAAAAAAGAGTAGGTCTTTTCATCACTCTTTTCCATTCGTTTAAGAGTAAATGAAAAATCATCTGACCTACCCCTTTCATTAATACATCAAATTTTATACATTCTTATCTTATAACCCTTAAAACGGAAGGAAATTCCCAAGTAATTGATCATAATAATCATCAGCATTTTGTTCTATAGTCTTCCACAAATTGTCTAACTCTTCTTGACTCAATTCATCGATTTTCAATACATCTTCCTCATTGAATGTGGGATATTCCTGTTCATCTCCGAATAGTATTGTTTGATCTAGTCGCACACCAAATTCTGAACGATTCGCTTCTCCTTGTTCTAACTCCGATGTCCGTTGGAAGCCAGCATTTAAACGATAGTTTTGCGCCGCCTCATTAGCTTCTAGTGAAAATTCTTTAACCAATGTTCCTTCAATTTGTGGCATCATAGGGTCTGATGTGTCAGCAAGAATCAGAAAATCTGTTTCAAACATTTCATCTTGGTAAGTTGTATTCCAATCAATTTGCAATGCACCTGATTCTACTGAGTCCTCAAAACCAACAGAGATTCTTCGATCAATATGATAATGATGTGCCTCAGGTGAACCCATCGAATCATAATTTATAACAAAATACATATCATCTTCTAAAGTATTAAGACTTATTTCGGCTTCTAAATCATATTGATCCTTATCGTTAAAAAAAGTATCAACAGTCATTGAAATTTCTACTGAATCTTCCTCTCCTTCAACCAGGCCGATTAGTTCCCGGTGAGCGACATGCTCATTATTGTAATAAGCACGATAAGTAAAACCTTCCGGAAAACTCAATTGATTGATTTCTTCTTGCAATGTTTCAAGAGGATTCTCATCATTTTCAATGAATGGCTGATTCAACTGGGCATTGATGCGATCATCATTCTTCATCTTCCCTAATAGATCATCAAGTAATTCTTTAACCTCTTCTTCTTTCATTTCTAGAGTAAAAAGACCATAAGATTTCCCTTCGTACTCTACATCCTCTTCTATATTTACGTCTTGTTGACTCATTTCTTTACCGATAAATCCTAAATACTCTTCAGTCAGATCATTCGCTTCAGCGTTTGAAACCGATTGTTGCTGTAGTTCAACAAAATTCGGCATCTCTTCAATCGTTACTTGTTCACCCGTATCCTGCAAAAAATCTCCCAGGTGGTTATTATTGATGCCAATAGCTCGGTCAAAAAGCATATCTGATTGGACTGCTGTCACGTCCCGAGATTGAAACATGGTACCTTCTAGTAAACTACTGCTTTGGACTAACAATTCCATGTCGTATGTACTTTCCAATGTATCAGGATTCATATATGTATCTAGTTTGATTTCAGTTGAAGATAAAAATCCTTGGATAATAGAAAACATCGGGTTGAGCGGTTCATCTGTTGACTTAGATAAAGAATAATCCGCTGTGATGGATGATTGTGTAAGAGACCTCTCTTGATTTAATCGATCGCTAATTTCTTGATCCTCCTGATGGTATTTCTCAGTAAATCCACTAATTTTCTCAACTGTTTTCCTTTCAGCTTCCGCATATTGAATCAGTGGATGATTCAAAAATATTTGATTATATGCATAAGCCCCAACACCAATGATTGCAATTGATGCAATAGCAACGATAATAACAACTTTCTTTCTTCGGCTACCTTTCGGGCGTTCTTTCCCTTTATCTATCATTAATTCTTCCTCCTGTTAAAGCTTCACTTACCCAAATATTATACTATTAAATATTATATTCGTTAAGTTAAAAATTAGAAAAGCACCTATTCGAATGCCTAGCAATGGCGTTCAAATAAGTGCTCTTTTAATTATTCACGGTCTTGCTTTTTCTTTTGTCCTGGAGGAGTAAAACCTTGCTCTTCGGAATCACGGTTGGACTTTCCGTTGTCATTCCCATTCCCTCTATTTGAAGGATGGTCGTCCGATTTTTCATTTCGATTACTGGGATGATCATCCGTTATATTCTTTTGACTTGGATGATCATCCGCTTTATGTTTGTTATTTGTAGAATTTGTTTTAGATTTTTTTTCTGAGTTATCTTTGTTGTTAGATGGATGGTTCTTATTATTAGATTTGTCTTTTGCCTTTTCAGACTTTGACGAATTTCCTTTATTGCTATTGCTGTTGTCTTTATTACCTTTGTTCTTATTTTCGTTGTTTTTATTTCCCTGGTCTTTATTTTGGTTTCCGTCATCGTTGTATTCGTCTTCAACTTCACCCAAATCATCAGGTGGTTCTTCTTGATTTATTTCTTCGAATTTCTTTTTCAATCCTGGTGGCAATTCATCTTTATTTGTACGCTTTAGATATTGCTCGATAATTCGGAATGTGCGCTCCTCATGGGTTTCATTTGTTCTATTTTCTTTTTCTTGAGGAACCTCATCTGAAGATTCGTTGTTTGCAGAATCTTCATTACTGTTAGAGTTATCTGTTGTATTTTCTGTGTTCTTATTTTCATCAAAAAGATTTTCATCTCGTGATTCCATCAACTTCGATGCATACAGTAGATTCATTGAAGTATTATCAACATCAGCCTCTTCGCGGATATCAGATGGAACTTCAAATGAAGCAATATTCAAGGAACTATTTTCATCTTGGAGCGACTGAGATACACTGTTGAGAATTGAATCATCACTTTTTAATCGGTCGGCGAAACTGATGCCTAACAATACGTTATGATCTTCAGTTAAGAAACCCATATTTTTGCTAGTCATCAATATTTCAGAAGAAACGTCTTGTAATGATTTATTTTCCCAACTATTCAATGAATCGATTACTTCATCACCATCTTCATTCAAACCATCAATGGAAATAACCTCATAATCATTGTTGACTTCAATTTTCATACTCGGGTTAATATCAATATTGACATAAGCATGAACCTCATCATCATCCATCCAAGGGTATAAAGGTATAATTAATAATATGCATAATAAAAGTGCAGTTGCTGCTTTCCATTGAGGTTTGAATTTAAACCATTCAAGTATTGAACCTAAAGAAAAAGATCGTTCTTCTATTGGTTGGAAAGTGATTTCTTGACCAATCACATGAGGTTCAGTCAATTTAGTTTTATAAAAAGATCCTTCAGACGTCATCACAACTGCGTACCTTTTCTTCTGTTCTACAATGACTCCTCTTCTCATCCGCTCACCCCCTTCACATATTCTTTTAAATAAGTATAATCTTCACAATACAAAACAAATATAGCCAAAATAAATTTCCTGTTACGCTCAATTGTTTTTTTACTGACATCTACGTATGTTTCTAGTTGTTTGATTGGAAGTCGTTTTTTTGATAGCACGTAATCTCTGATCTCTTGGTTCTCATAAACAATTCTAGCTATGTTTTTCGCAGTTTCTCTCGCGTCTTGGTGTTTAGGTGAGATTCTCGATAGTTCTGAGAACGACACTTTGAATTCTTTCAATTTTTTTGAATACTCCTCGATTTCCATTTGACGATACCACGACTCTTCATCGGATTGAAAAGCTTGTTTTGCGGCATCTGTCATTTTCCATTGAGCATTTGTATCATCATCTTGTTCGCCTGTTGATTCATCTAGTGATAATATTTGTACGTCCTGACTCTCGAATCGAATATAGTCAATGACTTTTCGAGTAATCACTAAACGAGCAAATGAAAGGAAAGTACTGCCTTTATCTTCAGAGTAAGAATCGATCGCATCGTTGAATGCCATCATTCCCACACTAAACTCGTCGTCCATTTTGGGGTCGATATAACGTTTGCATACTTTAGATACACACGTTGCGATAAATGGCTGATAATTCGACAGCAGATGATGACGGGTCTCTTCGTCCCCTGCTTGGACCGCAAGCACTTGCTCTTCGAGGGATACGTCTTCCTTTTTCTTTCGACGCGTATACACCCCTCATCACCCCCAACTTATAATAGTATTCGTAGAGAAGAGATTCTTTATGGGTGTCACTCTTCTTCTAAGTTTAAATCTTGGTTAAATTTTTCGTGAAAGCGTTCGATTGGTACAGCTAGTCCTACTTTTCCGTGCTCATCATCCTGTCTAGTAGCATAGATGACACCGATTACTTCACCATTTTCATTAATAACCGGACTCCCACTATTACCTTTATATATAGGTGCATCCAGCATCAGAGCATCAGATTCCAAACTGGAACTCGTGTAGTCTATGATATTGCCTTTATTTGCTATACCACTAAATCGTAGAGGATTCCCTATGAAATAAAAAGATTCGTTCGTCTCAAAAGAGGCTTGGTCAGCCAACTCTAAATATGGATAATTCTCACCTTCCGCATCAAGTACAGCTAGGTCATATTCCGGATATGTAGCGATAATCTCTGCATCTAACGGACCGTGTTCTGGAAAATATAGCCACAGCCGTTCATATTCATCAACAACGTGATAATTGGTTATGATATAGCCTTCTGGTGAAATGGAAAAACCTGTCCCTCTGCCGCTACCTGTATCAACAACCACAATCGACTCTTTATATTCTTTTATATCGTCATCATTTAGTAACTGTGCAGACGTCTTAAGGAATTCCAAGGCTGGTAATGAAAAAATACTTGGAAGAGCAGCACCAATATTAATAACCATGAATAAAGCGATAAGCCAAAATACCCATTTTGGAAACGGGCGTTTTGGCTTATCATCTTCCTTCTGAAGAGGTTTTTTTTCCTTCTCTTCTTGGATCAATTCATACATTTCTTCTTCTGTTAAATTTTCATATAAATCTTTTTCGTCAGTAGTTTCTGGTTTTTTTTCGTCTGTCATACGACTCACCCATCTACAAGTAAAATATCATCAAGCATTCAAGCGCTCTTTTTTCCCTAGTTGCATTTCGTACATCTTAAAATATTCGCCATTTGCTTGCAAGAGGCTTTCGTGATTTCCTCTTTCTATTATTTTACCATGTTTCAGTACAAAAATTTGGTCTGCTTGCTGAATTGTAGATAGTCTGTGTGCGATGACAAGGGTTGTTCTTCCTTTCTTCAACACTTGTAACGCTTTTTGAATCATTCCTTCAGTTTCTGTGTCGATATTAGCTGTAGCTTCATCGAGCACGAGAATTGACGGATTGAATGCAAGGGCACGGGCGAATGACAATAGTTGTCTCTGTCCTGTTGAAAATTCGCTTCCTTTTTCTTTAACTGGTTGATCGTATTGTTCAGGTAACGCTTCAATAAATTGATCCGCTCCAACAGCCTTAAGCGCCTGGATCGCATCTTCTCTCGAAATATTTGGATCATTCATCGTTATATTCGAGATGATCGTCCCTGAAAAAATGAATGGGTCCTGTAATACGATACCGATATGGCTACGAATTTCCTGTCTGGAGTAGTTACCGATATCATCCCCATCAATGGTGATTTGACCGTGTGTTGGGTCATAAAAACGAAACAGCAAATTCATTATAGTACTTTTTCCTGAACCCGTGTGACCTACGAATGCGGCAGTTTCGCCGGGTCGGATATCAAAGTCGACATGTCTAAGCACATAATCGTCTTTTTCATAAGCGAACGAAACATTTTGAAAAGCGACAGAGCCATCAATTTCTCGTGATTTAAATCGATCGTCGACGTCTTCGCCCTCGACATCAAGTAATTCAAATACTCGACTTCCAGCAACACGGGATTGTTCTAATTGCGGGAGCTGACTGATGATTTGTTCCACCGGCTCATACAAGCGAGTCAGATAGTCAACAAACGCATAAAGTACACCTGCTGTGATGATTGAGGTACCGTCAAGCGCAGCCCCGCCGAAATACATAATAAAAATTACGAATGCTACGTTTCGAAACAGATCAACAAGATTAAACGCTGTAGCGGCCGTAAATGTGTTCATTTTGATTTGGTAATCATAATGTTTCTGGTTTAACTCTTCGAATTCGTTCATGCGTGGACCTGTCTGGTTATAAGCTTGGATAATCGACATGCCCTGTACGGATTCATTGATGTTCCCGTTAATCGTGCTGTTCGTTTCTCGGATGACTTTGTTGTATTTACCGCCTACCTTTTTGTACACTTTCATCCAAATGAGCATGATTGGGATTAAGACTAAACATATCAAACCAAGCTTGAAATCTAGAATCATAAGTGCAATGAAGATCCCGAGCATGTAAATCGCACCTGATGCAAAGACTTCTAACACTTTGACATACAACTCGCGAATTGCTTCTGTATCGTTGGTCACCCTGGCAAGAACTTTTCCAGCCGGTTGATTGACGAAATAAGAGACCGGAACACGTTGGACGTTGCCAAACACGTCTTTACGCATCCGCTGAATAATTCTATTCGAAGCAAATTGAAGTAAATACGTTTTGTAGTAAAGAAATACGGTCGATAAGATAATCAACCCGATATAGAGCGCCAGCCACCACATGATCGGCTGAATTTCCGGCTGGAAGAACATAAATACTTCTGAAGTCGTAAGTTCGAACCCGGAAGCAGTGATTGATTCTCCCTGAAGATCGAATCGATACTCGCCATTCGTTGTTTCTACTAGCTGGGCATTCAAACTCACTTCTTCTTCTAGAAAATAGAAAGATAGACCATCTTGAAACAATGTAACCTTTTCGTCAGATTCATTGTTTATGCGATTCGCACGAACATATTGTTCACCGCGGAAGTCTATTCCACCGTCATCAGTTTCGACGTAATGATTAGCGACACCGACGATATGATCATCGATGACTTTCTTTGCGATGAAAGGACCAGTAAGCTCAAGACCTGCTGCGACGAGTACGCACAGTAAACCAATAATAATCGTTTTCTTCATTCCTAAAGCATATCGAAAGAGACGTTTTTCCGTCGAAGGTTTTTGCATGATTACTCGCCCCCTTCCATTTGCTGGATCGCAAATTGAATGCTGTACCAGCCATGTTGTTTCATTAATTCATCATGAGTACCATGCTCGACGACTTTTCCATCTTCAAGTACGAAGATTTGATGGGCATGTTGCACAGCTGAAAGCCTATGTGCGGCAATCAAAGTCGTCTGGTTCGCTCGAGCACGTTTCAAGTGATCGATAATTTTCGCTTCTGTTTTCCCGTCGACTGCAGATAAAGAATCATCAAGAATCAGAATTTCCGGATCGCGGATAAGAGCTCTAGCAAGAGATACCCGCTGTTTTTGCCCACCTGACAATGTAACCCCGCTTTCGCCTACTACCGTATCCAGACCTTCTGGCAGGTTTTCAATATCTTCTTTCAGCGAAGCAAGTTCTAGTATATGGTGAATATCTTCGTCTATTGCTTTTGGGTTTCCGAATAAAATATTTTCCCTTACCGTTTTAGAAAATAAAATATGATCTTGCGGCACATATCCGATCCACTCCCGAGTTTTCGCTAATGGAAACTCCTGAATCGGCACACCGTTGATCGTGAGGTGCCCTTGTTCAGTCGGAGGGTATTCCCTTAGGAGCTGACGGAAAATCGTTGTTTTTCCTGCACCGGTCTTCCCAACAAATCCGACTGTTTCACCCTGTTGAATCGTTGCGTGAAAATCGGTTAGGTCGTTTCGATCTGCACCCGGGTAACGGAACGTCAGCTGATGAAACTCGATACTGTCAGGTCTTTCGATGGTCTTCGGATCAGCTGGTTCATCCACGTCCGGTTTGTGGGATAGAAGTTCGTCTGTCCGGTCAAGAGACGCGTTTCCTCGCTGCATCACATTAATTAGTTCACCGATCGAGAACATCGGCCAGATCAACATACCGAGGTAAACGTTAAATGTCACCAACTGACCGATCGTCAGCATCCCTTGCATGACAAGGTAAGAACCATATCCTAGTCCGATCGTGTAACTCAAACCGACTAGTAATTTGACAGTTGGTTCAAAAAGGGCATCCATTTTCGCAACGTCAATATTTTTTAAAAACACATCTTCTGTTTTATCGGCAAAACGCTTCTCGTCTTGGCGCTCTTGAACAAACGCTCGAATCACTCGAGCACCTTGGATCGATTCAAGTGTATCGTTATTAAGTTCACTAAACGCCGACTGGGCCTTCATGAACCGCTCGTGAATTGATTTCCCGTACTTCTGAATGGCGAGTGCCATAATCGGAAGTGGAATCAATGCAGCAAGCGTCAATTGCCAGCTAATCGTCATCGCCATAATCCCAACAATTAAAAATAGGAAGACGGTCGAATCAACTAGCGTGAGGATTCCATATCCGGCTGTCATCATGATTGCTTTGAGATCATTTGTGCTGCGGGCAAGTAAGTCCCCCGTCCGGTATCTTCCGAAAAAAATCGGCGTCATTTTCATAAAATGATTCATTAACTGAGAGCGCATCTTTTTTTCTAATAAGATGGCCCGCCCAAACAATGTATAGTCCCAATAAATTGAAACAACATAAGCCGAAATCATAAGTACAACAAACCATGTCACCAATTCGATAAATGATTCCGTAGTGATTCGGTTATATTGAATCTGGTCAATCACTTCCCCAACAATCATCGGAGGAATGACAATAATAATATTCGCAATTATAAGTGCAGTGATAGCAAGTGTATATCTGATCCATTGCTCCTTGAAGTACCACGATAATTTCCTAAAAACACTTAGCATAATTTATCCCTCATTTCCTTTTGTTCATCCTTACTAACCGCCGTCGATCCGATCGTTCTTACTGAATAACGAAAAATGCACATGAATCATTTTCTTCACTCCTTTTTTCTGATTATGAAACTCGAACGAAATTGTAAACATACTCTCACCCCCTTTTGAGAAAAACTTGGCTTATCGCCAAGTCCTAATGGCGAAAGCCTTTGTTTTTCACATACTTTAATCCATTAACAAAGTTAAACACAAAAAAGCACACCTAGCCTTAGCGCTAAATGTGCTTCATTAAAATTTCCCATATAAAAAAGCCGCAACGCTATAGCGTACGCGACCTTGGTTCAAATAGTCATTTTGAAATTATCTTTAAGATCAAAAACGCATATTTCTAAGCAAGATCACGTCGATTTGATTATTTTGTTGATAAGTAATTCCTTTTAATCCTTTAATCATGTCCATGACCTCCTAACGTTTTTTAAATTCTTAGAAAATTATATCCTTTCCCTCAGAGAAAAGCAATACTCTTTTTCAAAAAATTTCATTTTTTTCATTTTAACTCTAACCCGAATACAACTACGATGAATAATGCGATGAACATAGCGGATGTTATAACGATCGAAAATATTCTAGAGACATTAGCTATAGGCTCTTCTTTCCAGCGTTTTGGCTGTATACCACTCATTAGGAAAATGATGATTGCACTAAGTAAAATACAAGTTACGTTGGTTGTGATCAGCAAAAAGGAACCATAAGTGTCGTCCCAATGCCTCTGTCCGATGGATAGCCCAAAAGTTACAGATGGTGGAAGTAAGGCGACTGCTACCATAACGCCGACAAGGTTACCAGATAATCTATTCAATATGGACAAAGCTCCAGCCGCTCCTGAAGCTAATGCTAAAAATATATCTGCAAGAGATACTCTCGTCCTTGATATATATTGATTAGTCAATGTACTTTCTCCAAAAAAGAGCCCAAAAATAATGGCAATTGAAAATATGATGATAAAACCTATTAACAATGTGAATGAAGCTCGACCTAACCGCTTCAGATCCCCTAATATAGATGCGAATGACATGGATATTGCTGGGCTGATTAAAGGGGCAATAACCATTGCGCCGATAACGACAGCTTCACTGTCTTTAATAAAACCAGCTGTTGCTACTACTGCAGAGAATATAATTAAAAGCGTGTAATTCATCGTTAAAGTGCTTTTATCATCGATCATATGAATCAACTCTTGGCGGCTTGCCCTTAACAGTTTCTTACCCTCTTCCTCGTCACTCGATTCCTCTGACTCTTCTTCAACTTTTTCTTCTGCTTCCTCTAAAGTTTGAGAAGAAAAATAACTAGTTACTGGATAGAGAATCGTCTCAAAACTTTCATGTTCACGTGAGATCTTCTCTAGAAAATTAAGCACTTCTTCCACGTCCTCATCAGAGATGACCATGCGAATCCAGACTCTTTCTTCTAGCTTATTTTCCTTCCAAGCCCCTTGCCGAGAAAACTGTTTCAACTCTAGAACAACTTTATCGTAAAATTCTTTCGGCACATATGTCTCCACCATTTGTAGTCCCAAAATACCCACCTCCCAACTACCATTAAAGAAATCTTCTTTTACATATTAATGCCACAAAATCACATAATAAGTACAAATTGATGAAGGAGTTTTATATGAAAAGAAAAAGCAGGAAGAGATCTGAGGATTTTCCTACAGATATCAAACAACTAGAATCAATCATTAAAAACGACTTCTTTAAAGATACTCCAGACCTTTCTACGAAGCATTTCACAGTTAACGGACAGCCTATAATCGTATTGTTCATCAATTACATGATTGATAAAAATCATTTATATGAATATATTCTTGAGCCTTTACAGAAAAAGGAGGAGCAGTGGGATTTAGGATCGTTAAACAATGAAATCCCCGTAGAGAGCAATCAGCAACGCACGACCTTTCAAGAAGTTGGCGACGACCTGATGAAAGGCCATGTCGCCATCTATATAGAGGAAATGGATGCATGTGTCACATATCCTATTCCGCGACTGGATAAGAGATCTCTTGAAAAAGCTGAAACAGAATCACTGGTTTTCGGGCCACAAGTATCTTTTACTGAGTCACTACAGTCAAACTTGAATATCCTTCATTGGAGACTGGATACGCCTGAGTTGAAAGTTGAAAAGTTCATAATAGGAAAAACCATACCCACAGAAGTCAGGCTAGTTTATTTAAATGACATCGCGAGTGATGAAAATGTTTCGGAAATGAGGAAACGTCTAGAAAAATTAGCAGTAGATGATGTAGTTGAAAGTTCGACATTAACCCAGATGATCGAAGATAACTCCTACACCATTTTCCCTCAGTTTCTAGCTACAGAACTGCCCGATCGGTTCTGTTATAGCTTGAAAGAAGGACGTATCGGCGTGCTGGTAGACAAGAGTCCAACTGGGATTATAGCACCAACAACTTTTTTCAGTTACTTTCAATCAACTGAAGACTTATATACACGTTGGAGCATGGGAACTTTTATTCGACTCATGAGAATGGTTGCCATGTTTCTATCTGTCATCTTAACTCCGCTGTATGTAGCTGCTCTAACATTTCATTATGAAATCATACCATCGGCACTTCTGGTATCACTTGGTCACTCACGTTCACGAGTTCCGTTTCCTCCTTTACTAGAGGCCTTGCTTTTGGAGGTTTTAATCGAATTAATTCGGGAGGCTGGGGCTCGATTACCGACAAAAGTTGGTCAGACCATGGGTATCGTAGGTGGTATCGTTATCGGTCAGGCAATCGTGCAGGCTGGATTCACTAGTAATATCTTGATTATCATCGTAGCACTTAGTGCACTTGCCTCCTTCACGGCACCTAGCTACCTGATGGGCTCGGCTATACGTATCATTCGTTTTCCAGTGATAATATTAGCGGGTTTCTGGGGATTTATAGGAATCGCATTTGCGATTGCGTTTTTAATTATTCATCTGTTGAAAATAAGCTCTCTGAAACGACCATATCTATCTCCTTTATATCCGCTTCAAATAAAAGATATAGATAACTCATTATTACGTCTACCATTTTTACTGAGCAATAAACGAGCACGCTCTAATCTACCGAAAAAACTAAAGAGGTTCGATCGTCCGAAAAAATCATGACAGATAGGTGCTGCTAATGAAGGAATCCGTATTAGTTCCAATCGACAAACAAATAAAAGCTGCTTATTTATTTATTGTTATTCATACGATGCAAATAGGCGTCGGCTTAGCAGGATTCCCAAGGATCATTTATATGGAAGCAAAACAAGATAGTTGGTTTGTCCTTCTTTTAGCAGCTATCTTACTTCATATCGTGATCTTCACAATAGTCTATATTTTAAATTCATTTAAAAATGAGGACTTGCAAGGAATTCTGCAAAATCTATTTGGCAAATGGATTGGTAAGATAATTAATACCATATTCATTTTATACTTTTTGAGCATGTTTCTTAGTGTATTCGTCAATTATGTGGAGTTTGTTCAAGTGTTTATTTTTCCTGATTTAGCACCATGGTTCATTGGGACTCTATTGATTGTCCTTGTGGTCTATGCAGTTCATGGTGGTTTAAGAGTTGCTGTTGGAACAAGTATCATCTTCTTTTTCATAACGATTTGGATGGTCTTCTTACTAATTAAACCGATAACGATGATGGAATTCGACCACTTTTATCCCATTCTTACGACAACACCTGAGGAATGGTTGAGAGGGGTTAAAGCTACTTCATTTTCGGTCATTGGATTCGAGATCTTATGGATTATCTACCCCTTCATCAGTGATAAACATCATGTACAGAGATACAGTCAAACAGCGGCCATCTTCACAATTACACTATTGATGTATGTCACTGTAGTCTCTATCGGCTATTTTAGTGGAACTCAACTAGAAGAAAAAATTTGGCCTGTCTTAACACTATTTAAAATATTAAGCATGTCTTTCTTCGAGAGGTTTGATATTCTCCTTGTTGCTTTATGGATGTTTATCATTCTACCGAATATTATCCTATTAGCCTGGATGGTGACATATAGCATTAATCGTATGACTAAGTGTAAAGATGACTATGTGTTAATTGCATTGGCTATTATAGCATTGATCACGACCATATTTTTAGACGAACGTTATTATGTAAATGAATTCACTGATTTGGTCGCTCAACTTGGTATATACCTTGGGTTCATATTTCCCATAGCTTTACTCCCAATTGTATGGATTCATAAGAAAAGGAATAATCGCCATGCCAAAAATTCGTAAATTGTATATGTTGATCTTTGTACTTGTGTTTTTAACCGGTTGTGTTGAAAAAAATATTATTGAGGATCTTGGGATTGTGACCGTATTTGGATTTGACAAAGATGATGAAAAAGGATTGACAAAAGCTACTACTGTCATCTTTCAATTCAACCCTGATATTAGTGAAGCGTCACAAATTATTGAAAGTGAAGGCAGTACTTTTAGAGAAATCAAGAAAAATGCCAATAAAAAATCGGCTTATAAAATTGTAGCAGGGCAACTGAGAACAGTTCTTTTCGGACAGTCGGTTGCAGAAGAAGGTGTTTTTCATCTGTTAGACACGCTAGAAAGGGACGCCTCAATCTCGGATAAGCTCTATGTAACAATGACAGACATGAGTGCCTCTGAGGTTTTAAGTGCTTCCAACTATGAGCAAGCCCCGAATATTGGAACATACATTCAAGAATTATTGGACACTGCCATTGATGAAGAAGAAATGATGAGTAGCACATTACACGAGTTTCTGAGGGATTATACGATGGCAGGAATCGACCCAATGATTCCTATATTAGGTGTTGAGAACGGGAAAGTTTATATAAAGGAAATGGCATTGTTTCAAAATGACCGATATGTTGGGGAATTTAACTTGGATGAAATGTTTTACGCTCAAACACTTATGAAAAGAATAGGCGATGGAGTGATAGAAGTTCAATTGCCAATGGAAAAGTTCAAGAAACATTTAAAGCCCCACGAAAAAATAGAAAGTGAAACTTTTCAAGTAGTTCTAAATCAACTCAAAAGTCATTCTGATATTAAATTAACAGATTCACAATCACTTTCCTACGATATTCAATTGAAAATTAAGGGAAGGCTCACAGAAATGAGTGAACGAGTTAGTCTAAATGATGAAAAAGTGGTTCGATTGTTGGAGGATGAAATTTGTACTCAAATTGAGAACGAGTTGTACAAAGTAATTGCTAAAACACAAGAACTCAAGACTGACGTATTTGGATTTGGTAGAATATATAATTCTAAAATGCGAAATGAGCAGCTCACTTCGGATGAGTGGAGAGAAATATATCCAGAAATAAATGTCTCTATCTCAGTCGATACTACAGTAAACAGGTATGGAATCATACAATAGTAAGAAAATCGAATTTGAGATTTAAAAACGCAAGTTACCTTGGTCGGTACTTGCGTTTCATTTATACCTATTTCATTGTTTTCAAAATCAAATCGATGACTTCATCCTTCGATTGTTGAGGTTGGTATGCACTCATGTTCGTTTGGAACTTTTCTCGATTTTCCTGCAAATGTTTCAACGAATCGATCAGAGAGTTTGAATCCAGTTCCTCTTCCTCTAAGACTTCTGCATAACCCCTCTTTTTAAATGAATTGGCGTTTAGAATCTGGTCACCCCGGCTAGCTTGCTTTGATAATGGAATAAGCAGCATCGGTTTTTTTAGTGCTAAAAATTCAAAAATAGCGTTGGATCCTGCACGTGATACGACTAGATCTGTTGCAGCAAATAGGTCCTTTAATTCATCAGTAACATACTCAAACTGGACGTAGCCACGTTGTTTAGTCGCTTCATCGACATTACCCTTACCGCATAAATGTATCAACTGAAATTCTTTGAGCAAAGTAGGTAAAGACTCTCTAACAGCTTGATTTATTTTCTGTGCACCAGCACTCCCACCCATCACCATGATGATAGGTTTCTCAGAAGTCAACCCTGTTAATTGAAAGGCCATTTCCTTATCTCCCTCAAACAACTCCTCCCGGACAATCGCGCCAACATTTTTGGCTTTTTTCTGTGATAGATGTTGGTTGGTTTCAGGGAAAGTGGTCAACACGTAATTAGCAAAATTGGATGCAATACGGTTAGCAAGTCCTGGTGTATAATCTGATTCGTGAATAATTGAAGGGGTTCCAGTCATTTTAGCTGCCATCACAACAGGTACGGAAACGAACCCTCCCTTTGAGAAAACGATCCTCGGCTTCAATTTTTTTATCAATTTTCTCGCTTGCATGATCCCTTTCAATACACGGAAAGGATCTTTGAAGTTTTCTTTAGACATATACCTTCTCAACTTACCTGTCGCTATAGAATGGTAAGTCACACCGTTGAGACCTTCAATCAGCTCTTTTTCAATTCCTTCATAGGAGCCTATATAGTGTACATCGTAGCCTTTATTAATAAATTCAGGAATCAAAGCAAGGTTCACCACAACGTGACCTGCAGTCCCTCCACCAGTAAAAACAATCGTTTCTTTGTTCAATGTTAAACGTCCTTTCTATTCATTCCTCTTAAAATCAGATATAATGACATATTAGCAAACCTAAAACCATTTTAATAGAAAGGTCTTTACTTTATGTATAAAACCTTTTCCATCAAAGAGAAATTATCTTTATTCATGCGTATACTTATGCCAATTTTAATCACCCAGGTCGGTATATACCTGATGAATTTCTTCGATGTCGTCATGTCAGGCCAAGTTAGTGCCAATGACTTGGCAGGAGTCGCCATCGGTTCATCAGTATGGATTCCTATTTTAACGGGTGTGAATGGAATCATGCTTGCTCTCTCGCCAATAGTCGCTCAATTATTAGGCGGAGATAAGCGAGATGAAATCCCTTCTGTGGTGAAACAAGGAATTTACCTAGCCATCACTATTTCAATAATTATTTTCGTGATTGGAGCTTTCATTTTAAAACCAGGTCTCGGATACCTAGCCATTGATCCGTCTGTTGAAAATGTGGCCTATTACTATTTGGTCGCCCTAGGCTTCGGAATGATTCCGTTGTTCGTATTCAATCTACTTCGGTGTTTCATTGACGCTTTAGGACAAACCAAGATCTCCATGTTCGTTATCTTGATCGCTCTTCCGCTCAATGTTTTCTTCAATTACCTTTTCATTTTCGGTAATTGGGGAGTACCTGCATTAGGAGGTATTGGGGCAGGAGTCGCTTCAGCCATCACCTATTTATGCACGGCGTTGATCACCATGTTCATTCTTCAAAGAATGCACCCATTTCGTGCTTTTAACATTTTCAGTAATTGGGTGAGACCATCATTGACAGCTTTTAAGGAACAGTTGAAGATTGGTGTTCCGATTGGTGTGACGATTTTCTTTGAAACAAGTATTTTTGCTGCCGTAACATTATTTATTAGTGCGTATAATACTGAGACAATTGCAGCACACCAGGCGGCTATGAACTACGCAACGATTTTCTACATGGTTCCACTTGCTATAGCTATGGCCCTTACTATCGCAGTTGGGTTTGAAGTTGGAGCGAAACGCTATCAAGATGCAAAAGTTTATAGCCAAATAGGAATTAGTTCCGGCTTTCTTTTCGCAATTCTTGCAGGGATTTTCATCTTTGTTTTTCGCGAAGAAGCTTCAAAATTATATAGCCAAGATCCAGGGGTCATTTCGCTTACCCAGCAATTTTTGATATATGCTATTTTCTTTCAGCTGTCTGATGGATTCGGCACCCCGATTCAAGGAGCACTTCGAGGTTACAAAGATGTAAATGTCACTCTAGGAATAGCATTTGTTTCATTTTGGGTGATTGGTCTTCCATCTGGTATATTGATTGCGAACTTCACGAACCTGGGCCCATTCGGTTATTGGATGGGACTGATTATTGGTCTTGGTGCTGGTGCGATTGCATTGATTTCGCGATTAATTAATCAATTAAAGATATATTCCGCAAAAAAATCATAACTTCAAATGAGAATGCTCCATGATCCCTTATCATGGAGCATTCATTTCATAGACTAAAATTCATTTTTTAAATTCAACACAATTAATCTTTCTTCCGTCATCTCTTCTATACTGTAGGCTGGACCTTCTTTACCCCAACCACTATCCTTCATTCCTCC
Source organism: Halalkalibacillus sediminis (assembly GCF_002844535.1). Taxonomy (NCBI): domain Bacteria; kingdom Bacillati; phylum Bacillota; class Bacilli; order Caryophanales; family Bacillaceae; genus Halalkalibacillus; species Halalkalibacillus sediminis. The sequence continues at coordinate 44,481 of NZ_PJNH01000001.1, read as the reverse complement.
GTATGGCATCAGATCCACACGATACTGAGAGCTATCGTTCACCATAATGCCACCGACTTCCATATGGCGTGCAGCATAAAACGCTTTATCGATATTATTGGTGAATATTCCACCTTGAAGACCATATTTGGAAAGGTTGACTGTTTTTAGACATTCTTCAAAGTTATCGTATGGAATAACAGAAACTAACGGGGCGAACACTTCCTCACAGACAATTTGCATGTCATGGTCAACATCCGTGACAATCGTCGGCTGAAGCATGTTATCTTTGCGCTCACCACCATGCAACACTTTCGCACCTTTTTCCTTAGCCTCGTTCAACCATTCTTCAGCTCTTTCCGCTTCATCGATACCAATCATCGGTCCGACATCCGTCTCGTCATCATATGGGTCACCCACATTCAGATTCTTAACCGCTTCAATTAAGGCATTCTGGAATTCGTCTCTGATTGATTCGTCGACATAAACACGTTGCACAGAAATACAAACTTGCCCAGCAAAAGCAAAGCCTTTAGCCGCAATATTTTCGGCCACTTCTTTTATGTCTACATCACGATCAACAATAACCGGGGAATTATTCCCTAGCTCAAGAACTAACTTTTTCATTCCTGTATTCTGTTTGATCTGAAGCCCGACCTCTGCACTTCCAGTGAACGTAAATAATTGGACTCGTTCGTCGTTAGTCAAAGCTTTTCCAATTTCTGAACCACTACCAGTTACAACATTCAATACCCCTTTTGGTAAACCAGCTTGTTCAAATAGTTCAGCCAATTTCAAGGCAGTAATTGGTGTCGCACTTGCTGGTTTATGAACGACCGTATTTCCTGCTGCTATTGCAGGTGCAACTTTATGAAGGACTAAGTTGAGTGGGAAGTTAAAAGGGCTGATAGCAGCAACTACACCAACAGGAACTTTAATAGTAAATGCCATTCGATTTTCACTGCCAGGAGCTGCTTCTACAGGGACACCATGTCCACTTAATCTTTTTGCTTCCTCAGCAGACTGCTCAAGGGTTTGTACAGCTCGGGCCACTTCAGTACGAGCTTGTTTGATCGGTTTACCAGCCTCATGAGTAATCGTTTGTGCCATGTCTTCCTTATTTTCTTTAAGCAATTGTGCAACTTTCATCAAATATTCGTAACGCTCGTAAGGAGAAGTTAAATCAGCATCAAAAGCTTCTTTGGCAGCATCTACTGCTTTAGTTACATCATCTTCTGAAGCCTTTGATATTTTTGCAAAAGGTTCTTGTTTTGTTTTATTTAAAACTTCGGTTGTCTCATCTGTTTGTGTCCATTTTCCGCCTATATAAAGACCATATGTTTTCATCTTAACCAACCTCTTTTCTTTTCGTCATTTCTCTTTTTCTATATTTCCTTGAATGACAACTTTTAAACTAAAAAACGACTGCCCATGAATATGAGCAGTCGCTTCATCTTTTTATAAAAACATACCTGCAATTGTTGCAGAAAGGATCGATGCAAGAGTTGCACCAATTAGTAATTTCATCCCGAAACTAGAGATTGTCTTACCTTTTTCAGAATCAATTCCGGCAACTGTACCAGCGATGATACCGATTGAAGAGAAGTTCGCGAAACTTGTTAAGAAGACTGAAACAATACCAACTGTCTTCTCAGATAAGTCACCACTCACTTCCATGAACTGAGACATAGCTACGAATTCGTTAGTGATAATCTTAGTCCCCATGAAGCTACCTGCTGAAACGAGTTCTCCAGGTGCAACACCCATCAAGAACGTAATTGGAGCTAAAGCGTAACCCAGTAGTTCCTCGAGCGTCCATCCGCTAGCTACTGCGCCGATGACCCAGTTCACCATTTCTAGAGAAGCTAAGAATGCTATTAGCATAGCAGCAACAATAAGTGCAATTCTCCCACCGTCAAGCGCACCATTTGCCATCGCTTCAAAAACACTTTTAGATTGACTGACATTTTTGACGTCTACTTCATCGTCTTCGTCCTCAACTTTAACTGGAGCTATAATTGAAGCTAAAATCAAGGCACTGAACATATTTAGTGGAATCGCTACCAGGACATATTGTGGTGGAATGATTTCCATGTATGCACCTACAATTGAAGCTGATACAGAACCCATAGCAGATGCACTGACAATGTATAATCGATTATCTGTTAATCGGTGGAACTGTGATTTGATTGCAATTAGTGCCTCCGATTGCCCGAAGAACATACTGTTGACAGCGTTGAAAGATTCGATCTTCGGAAGCCCTGTGATTTTTGAAATGAATCCACCGACATATTTAATGATGATAGGCAAAATCTTAAAGTGTGTCAGTACTGACAAAATCGTCGCGAAAAAGACGATGATCAGTAATACGTTTAGGAAGAAAACTTGTGGGTTATCCGGATTTTCAAACGCCAAACCTCCGAAGACGAAATTGACACCACTCATCCCGAACTCAATCAATTTAGAAAATACATTACTAATACCTATAATTATTGTTTGACCAATATCTGTATTAAACATAAACCATGTCAAGGCAAATTGGATAAGGAGCATGATCCCGATACCCTTGACTGGAATATTTCTTTTGTCATTCGACATTAGGAAAGCAATTCCCAATACTAAAGCGATTGCAACAATTGCAAGTAAAATATCCATTATGCTTGTCCTCCTCATGATGCTTCTTAAATATTTCCCAAACGGATTGTATCAACAATATGTTACCGTCGCAATAAATTTAACACCGTTAATTATTGACAATCTTTTGTCATCCAAATACTTATTTTTTACCCAAATTTTTACGTCTGATTTTTTCAGATTTCAAATGGGCTTCGAGGAAGTGAATATATTTAGAACTTTTATTATTGTATACCACTTCACAATAATAATAATCTAACCTTTTGACCAACCATATGACTTCTTTCCACTCTGAAAGGTGCACACCACCATCTGATAAATGGAAGATGTTTACCTTAATCCCCTTTTGAACTGAGAACTGATGAATGCTTTTTAGTGGGTTTAAAAAAGAAGTACCGTTATTACATCCAGTAATAGAGAATTCGCTTCCCCATTTGTAGTGATAAATTTTTGTATCATGTAACATCGTCACATCTATGTTATCAGTAGTAAGTTGATCGCTAAAATAGTTGATAATTTTCCCCTCTTTTATTTTAGAAAATATAGACCTCATCGAATTTGATGTATCTATTAAGAGGATATTCAAAGGTGGAGACTTCACTTTAAGTTTTACCCACTGATGCATTAAACGTTCTTCAAGAGGTTCACCGAAGGATGAGTAGTTCAAGAGGGTTTTAGCGAGGTTAATTCTAGGAGAAATAACAGGCTCATTTTGATGATTCAATTTCCCCAATAACTCTGTTGCCTCTAAAGAAAGTAGATCCCAATCAATTTCTTCTCTTTGCCTATTAGAGACAGGCTTATTTTTAATACTTGAACCCAAAGTCAAATCAGGTAGGTGCTCATATCCGTGAAAAATCATAGGAAATTCAGTGATATCATACTTCTTTTCTGTCATTATCACTCACCTCTATTCTTATTTTATGAATAGAGAAATCAAGGTAGAAGATGGCTCAAACAAAACTAAATCCTCCTCATTTCCTATTAAGAAACGAGGAGGATTCATTTTATCTTAACCTTCTAATAATAAATCGTACGGATCTTCAATTAATTCTTTCACTCTTACTAAGAATTGTACTGCTTCACGACCATCGATAAGACGGTGATCGTAAGACATCGCAATGTGCATCATCGGGCGAACTTCGATTGAATCGTCATCCATAACCATTGGACGTTTTTCAATCTTGTGTAGACCCAAGATACCAACTTGTGGAGCATTGATAATCGGAGTAGAGTTCAATGATCCGAAAATACCACCGTTAGTGATTGTGAATGAACCACCTTGAAGTTCATTTAGCGTCAGTTTACCATCGCGAGCTTTCTTGGCTAATTCACCAATTTCACTTTCAATACCTGCAAAGCTTAGGCGATCAGCATCGCGAACAACCGGTACTACAAGACCTTCTTCAGTAGATACGGCCATTCCGATATCATAGAATTGCTTCTTAACGATTTCATCGCCTTGGATTTCCGCATTTACTAATGGGAATTCTTTAAGTGCCGCTACAACTGCTTTAGTGAAGAATGACATGAAACCAAGTTTTACACCGTGTTTTTCCAAGAAGTCATCTTTACGCTCGCTACGTAGCTTCATAACGTTACTCATGTCAACTTCATTGAATGTTGTCAACATTGCAGCGTTTTGTTGTGCTTCTACAAGACGCTTAGCGATTGTTTGACGACGACGAGACATCTTCACTCGTTCAACTGGCTTATCAAATTCTGTTTTATCAGCAGATTTGTCTTCTTTCTTAGAAGATTTTTTCTTACCTTCATCAGATTTCGATTTAGCAGCTGCTTCTACGTCTTCTTTAGAAATTCGACCAACAGGATCTTTTGGCTTGATTTCGTTCAAGTCGATTCCTAATTCGCGTGCGCGCTTACGAGTAGCAGGTGAAGCTACAGGCTGATCAGATTTATCTTCTTTAGAGTCTTCCTTGGATTCTTCTTCGGAATCGTCCTTAGATTCTTTTTCTTCTTTCTTGTCTTCTTTACTATCTTCTTTCTCTTCCTTGCTCACTTCTTTTGATTCCTCTTTAGATTCATCTTCATCCTTAGAGTCATCACTATCACTAGAGCCTGAAGCTTCTCCGCTTTCGTCTACTTTTGCGATCGTGTCACCAACTTCAACATCATCGCCTTCTTCAACTAATACTTCTGCAATTACACCAGAGAAGTCTGAATTTACTTCGACGTTTACTTTGTCTGTTTCTAATTCTACAACTGGGTCTCCCTTTTCTACTTGGTCACCTTCTTTTACTAACCATTCGGCAACTGTACCTTCAGTAATGGACTCGGCCAACTCAGGGACTTTGATTTCCTTCACGTCATTCTCCTCCTTTAATCAAGCTTTAATGCTTCGTTAATGATGCGGCTTTGTTCTGATTTGTGGATGTTTGGATCACCAACAGCTGGTGATGAACGATAAGGGCGACCTACAAAGTGAAGTTTTTGTTTCACTTTCATGATCTCCTGGATTCGTTCTTTGACGAAATCCCAGCTACCCATGTTCTTAGGTTCTTCTTGAACCCAAACAATTTCTTCGATGTTTTTATAAGTTTTCAATAACTTCTTCAGTTCTTTTTCTGGGAATGGATAAATTTGTTCCATTCGGACGACATGAATCTCCTCATTAGGATCTTTCTCTTCAAGCGTCTCTTCTAAATCTACCATAATCTTACCACTACCTATAACTAAACGCTTCACTGACTCAGGTTCGTCTCCAGTACCTTTTTGCTCAAGAATCGGAGCGAATTTACCACTGGATAACTGCTCATGATCTACAGCAACACGTTGGTTACGGATCAAGCTCTTAGGTGTCATCAATACTAACGGGCGTGCCGCATCCGTTCCTACGATTGCTGCTTGACGACGTAACAAGTGGAAGTACTGTGATGCTGTTGTTACGTTCGCAACCGTCCAGTTGTTTTCAGCTGACAACTGTAGGAACCTTTCTAAACGTGCACTAGAGTGCTCAGGGCCTTGGCCTTCATAACCATGTGGTAACAGGATTGCCATGCTAGCAATCTGACCCCATTTTGCACGACCTGAAGCGATGAATTGATCGAAAATTACTTGACCAGCATTCGCAAAGTCACCGTACTGTGCTTCCCAAAGAACAAGAGTATTCTTCGTTTGTACGCTGTAACCATATTCAAAACCTAATACACCAGCTTCTGATAATGGACTATTGTAAATACTGAATGATACATCCACATCGTCTATTCCGTGGAATGGGCTGTATGTCTCTTCAGTTTCTACATCATGAATGACCGCATGACGATGAGCGAAGGTTCCACGTTCGGAGTCCTGACCAGACATCCGGATCGGTTTACCATCTTTTAGAATTGAAGCAAATGCTAACGCTTCTCCTAATGCCCAATCAATTTTTTCACCGTCTTCAAATGCTTTCTCACGACGTTGTAAAATCTTTTCAAGCTTCTTGAAACCAGTGAAATCTTCTGGTCGATTCAACATATCTGCGTTCAATTTTTTCAATTCATCTTCTTCTACTGCCGTTTCAATCTTATCTAATCCATTAGCAACTTCTTCAGGAAGATCTGGTACCGAAGACCTTTTCTTTTCGTCTTCTTTCATATTGTTATAAATCTCACGAAGATTGCTGATTGCGTCATCCTTGAACTTCTTCGCATCGTCTTCAGAAACAACTTTATCATCAACCAGTTGTTTAGCGAAGACTTCATAAGTAGTCCCGTGATCATCAATTTGTTTATACAACGATGGTTGAGTGCTACGTGGCTCGTCCATCTCGTTGTGTCCGTAACGACGATAACCGACTAGGTCGATCAATACGTCCTTTCCGAACTCCTTACGATAGTTGTATGCAAACTCTACCGCTTTGAGACACTCTAACGGGTCGTCTGCGTTCACGTGAATTACAGGTACTTCAAAACCTTTAGCAAGATCACTTGCATATTTCGTAGAACGTGCATCTGTATGGTTAGTTGTGAAACCGACTAAGTTATTCGCAATCAAGTGGATGGACCCACCTGTTTCATAACCGTTCAATTGAGACATGTTGATCGTCTCAGGAACAACACCTTCACCAATAAATGCTGCGTCTCCGTGGATTTGAATGCTGAAAGCTTTATCTGGATCGTGTTTTGCATATCCTTTTACATTACGATCATCTTGAACCGCACGAGTATAACCCTGAACTACTGGATTCACGAATTCAAGGTGAGAAGGGTTATGAGCTAAAGTTATTTTTGTTTTATGCTCACCGTTCTCGAATTCACGGTCCGCACCAAAGTGATATTTCACATCTCCGGTCCAACCATAATTGATTCCTGTAGAACCTTCTGAAGGAACTAATTCCTTATCAGGAGAGTGAGCGAATTCTGAGAAAATAAGATCATAAGGTTTTCCTAATACATGAGCTAACACATTCAGGCGACCACGGTGGGCCATGCCCATCATGATGTGTTCAACTTCATCTTTGTTCCCATTCATCACCATACGATCGAGCATTGGTACCATTACGTCCAATCCTTCAATCGAGAAACGCTTTTGAGCAACGAATGTTTTACCCAAGAATTGTTCAAAACCTTCAACTTCACCAAGACGAGTTAATAGATCTTTCTTTTCATCATCATTTAAAGAAACATCAAATGCGCCAGTTTCTACTTTGCCGTAGAGCCACTCGCGCTCGTCATCATCTGGAATATGGTTGAATTCATATGAGATTTTTCCTGCATAAGTGTCTGTTAAATGCTGTACAAACTCCCATGCATTTTTAACATGACCAGGCACTTCATTTGCCAATAATCCAATATCAATTGATTTTAAATCATCTTTAGAAAGTCCATATGATTCTGGATCTAGTAACTTGGATTGACGGTCATCTTGCCTACCTACTGGGAAAATATCCGCTTCTAAATGTCCATGTCTGCGGATCGCTTCGATTAGGCGAATAGCTGATGCCACTTTCTTAAGATCTGCTGAAGAAGTTTGTCCACCTTGTGCGGTTTCACCACTAGTAGAAACCCAATCTGGTGCTCCATATTCTTCAAACATTTGACGCAATGATTCATCGACTGCATCAGGGTCGTCTAAGTATAGATCGTATTGCTCTTCTACATAACCCATATTCGGACCATGAAAAGCATGCCAAACGTTATCATTAGACCCTTTGTTTGCCACTTTTACTACCCCCATCAATTTTGTTCAATATGGTTCATATATTGAAAGTATTTATTCATAGTTTTCCGCTGTCCACATCACAATGTTTACCCTTTTACTATTATGTACAAACAAGGTGTGATGCATAAGCGTAAAAACGGTGATTACATGAAACAAGTATATATGAAAATGCGCTTCTAGAAAAGACTAACGCTATAAAAATTGTCGATTTCTTAGCGTTTATCAACATTTTTTATTAATATTTATTCACTTCTCATCAACTGGTCAATCGTATCAAGCATAGAATCGGATACAAAAATCGACTTATTCTTCCATTGTTGAAGGCCATATTCATATAACTGCTCACGGAAATTCTCTTCTGTTACCTGAATTTGTTTCAAAGTGAAACGTTTGAAGATTCTTTGATAGTCATCAGGCAAATCTGAATATCTTATATTATCCAAATCGTCCTCCAACCATTCACGAAGCGAATCTCGATTATGTTTCAGGTTCATTTCCATTAACGAATCAACGGATTTTGAGAATGAAGTTTCTGATGATAATTCTTGAAAATACCTCTGCACATTTTGATCCAAATCGGACATTTTTTCATCCTCAATGAAATCAAGCACCAAGTCATAGAGTTTCGTATGATAATATGCTCTTGCTTGTTCAATTGCATTCAGAAATTTTTCACGCTCTTGTAAGGGGAGAACATAATCATTTTTAAGAGAAATTTCTAATTCTTCTAAAAGTAATTCGGCGTCAATCTGATCAGTGTCCCTTGCACATACCTTTGCCAATAAATTGAAAACCATTCTTGGTTCAATACCAGACATACCTTCATCTTGGTATTCCTCTGTTAAATCGTCCCTTGAGAACCCCTCCACTTTTTCACCATTATATAACATGACTTTTTCCATTTTTGTAACGGGGAACTGATTGGACCTTTTCACTCTTGTCAGTAAAACCGCCATAGCTAGCGTTTCAAGTGCTTGATACTGGAGGCGAGATACATCATGGTTTAATAGCTTTTCCTGATAAAGTATGATTTCATTTGATAAAACCAAATTATAGGGAACTCGTATGAAAACCATTCGACTTGTTAGAGCTTCGTTGTTTTTTTCTTTAATAAAATCTTCTAGATCAGTTTCATTCGTATGTCCGATCACCACTTCATCCGCACATAGAGGGGATTGGCGTGAAATTTTGTAGCTTCCCTCCTCTGATAAAGATATGAATGGATACAAGAGCTGTCGTTGACATTTGAACACTTCATTCAATTCTAATATGCCTCGGTTAGCCGCTTGAATTTCTCCGTCGTATCTATAAGCCATCGGGTGAGAGGGAGATCCGTACTTGGTTATCGTTGAATAATCGATCGAGCCTAAAAGGTCGGATTGATCTTGAGAATAATGGTCTCCCGGAAAAAAATGACCGATTCCTTGCCTTTTCGCTTCAGATAAATAGAATCGCTCAATTTGGACATTTTCCCATTCACCTTGAAATTGTTGGAGACGGTACTGATTATAAGTTGATAGTTGGCCCCTAACCTCAATTCCACACTGTCTGATTTTTGATCGAATAGCTTCTGGTACGGCCAATAATGGATCTTCATTAAGAGCGCACCCCTTAATTCTGAACACTGCTCCTTCATCTGTATAAGAATAAACGATTATAGATTCTTTGAGTTTTTGTACGAATGTTGACTTCCCACTCCCGGGAGGACCTACTAATACAAGCATTCTTTTACGAACATCATATCCCTTACCCGCCGGGCGAAAATATTCATCGATCGTTTTTTTGAAAAAATCAGCATTGGACAAAACCGGATCTTTCAATAAGGAATCATTTTTAACCAAAGCATTCCATAACCTTTGATGACTGGTCAGTGGAATGAATTTTTTATCGAGGATCATTTGAACATATTCTTTTAATGAATAACTATCACGCATACAACCACCCCTACTAAATATCCTATTCAATAGGTAGTGGGGAATATATTATAATGTGTCTGAAAACGAACATTATTTGAACTTTTACATCTTTAGTTCACAAGTTGCCAAAACTAAGATATAATACAAGTAATTATTAGAGGACATCAGAGGTGAAATTTATGGGTTTAGCAGTTATTTTAGGCGTATGCGTAGTATTTATAGTTTCAATTTTTACAGCTGGTTATGATGCAAAGCCGGGCGAACCGAAGAAAAGATTCCGTTTATAATTTAATGAAATTACTTTAAAAACATGAAAAGCTGACCCATTAGAGGTCAGCTTTTTTTAGTTTAAATTTGGGAATCTCTGTTGTCTTAGCGCTTCATAAATCACGATTGCAGCTGTATTAGCCAGATTCAACGAGCGAACTTTACCAGTCATATGCACCCTCAGACATTGATCTTCTCTTCCTGTAATCAATTCTTCTGGAATGCCATCCGTCTCCCTACCGAATACGAAAAAGATATCTTGATCTTTGTCGCTGTAATCATAATCAGTGTAATATTTCGTACCGTAATTCTCGATATAGTAAAACATACCTTCCGGATAGCGTTCATACATCTCTTCCAATGAGTCATAGTACTGGATATTCACATCATGCCAATAATCCAGCCCCGCGCGACGCAACATTTTATCTTCAGTTGAAAATCCAAGCGGTCGAATTAAGTGAAGCGTTGTATCAGTTGCGAGTGCCGTCCTTGCGATATTTCCCGTATTAGCCGGTATTTCCGGTTGATATAAAACCATATGTAAACCCACGGTTGCCACCTCTTTCATGTACATTCCGCGAGTATTATATCACAATTCACCTGGATAGTTGCATCGTTGAATGATGTTTCTTTTCATGCTCCAATAAAAATTGTTTGTTATCGAGTCCTCCAGCATATCCAGTAAGCGTTCCATCGCTACCGATGACACGATGACACGGAACCACCACTGATATCGGATTTTTATTAATGGCTCCCCCGACGGCACGCACAGCTTTTTCGTGATTGATATGTCTCGCAATATCGCCATAAGTCCATGTTTCTCCATAAGGGATTTCCATTAATGAAGACCACACTTTTTGTTGGAAATCGGTTCCGAGCAAATGATAATCGAAAGTGAAATCAACAGACTGACCACGAAAGTATCGATCTAGTTCGTTTTTCGCTGTTTCATAAGCTTCGTCATCTTCTTCAATTGAAACATCCAAGCGATTTTTTTGGGTCCATCGATCTAACCACTCTTCGTGTTCAATCAACTGTCCATATTTTACAAAATAAACCTTGTTACCATCCCCGCCGATCAATAATGGCCCAACCGGAGATTGATATCTTGAAACGATCAATTTTTTCATTACATACACCTCCATGGTTTGAATTGTCTACACCGTTTGATGTTTAAAAGACAATCCTTTCTCCATTTCGTTGATGACTTGTTCATCCGATTCTCGTTCTTTCGCTTTCAAAATCAACTCCTCTGAATCGCTACGTCCAATTTTCCCAATGGCCCATGCAGCCGTTCCTCTAATGACAGGTCTAGGGTCATTGTTCATCAAGTCTGCTAAATCATCGACAGAATCTTCATTTTTATAGTGGGCTAACGCTATGATAGCATTTCGTTGAATCGGTTTCTTTCCTCTCCACGATCCAGACATATAACCATACTTCTCCTTGAACTCCCGATTCGATATTTTCAGAAGAGGCTGTAGCTTAGGTTTTACTAGTTCAGGATCTGGCTCCATTTCAGGATGCAAATGAAAATCTTTTGATTTATTCTTCGGACAAACTACTTGGCAGGTGTCACAACCGTATACTCGATTTCCGATTTTTGTACGGAATTCATCTTCTAGAAAACCTTTCGTCAGCGTTAGATAAGCGATACAACGCTGTGCATTCAGTTGCCCGCCTTGAACTAGTGCCCCAGTCGGGCAAGTATCTACACAAATATTGCAGTCGCCACAGCCTTCTTCGATAGGTTCATCCGGTTGGAAGGGGATATTTGTAATCAGTTCTCCTAAGTACACGTATGAACCGTAATCCTCCGTAATCAGTGCACAATTTTTTCCGACAAAACCGACCCCTGCGCGTTCTGCCACCGCACGGTCATGCAATTCTCCGGTATCCACCATTGCTTTATAGGCAACACCATCAACCTTTTCTTGCAAAAATTCACCGAGCAGGCGTAGCTTCTCTCTTAAAACATCATGGTAATCCTGCCCCCAGGATGCTCTAGCGAAAACACCACGAGGTTCCTGTTTTGTGCTTTTAGGTGCACCTTTCATCTTTGAAGGATAAGCGAGTGCGATCGATATGATAGAGCGAGCTTTTGGCATCAATTCGGAAGGAGTTGTACGTTCTTCGACAGACCCCTTCTCAAAACCAGACTGGAATTTTAACGACTGCTGCACGATCAACCGTTGCTTTAACGAGTCGAATGTATCAGCTGAAGTAAAACCTATTTCCTGGATGTTGATTTCCTTACTATATTCGATGAGTTCCTGTTTTAATTGAGCGACGTCCATACAACCCCTCCTTTCTATTGATGAGTTTTGTGAGTGACTTTTTTGAGTTTGCCCGTGAGTTTCTGCACCTTACCCGTAAATTCTGGCTTCTTATCCGTGAGTTCCCACTTCTTTCCCGTGAGTTATCGCTTCTTTCCCGTGAGTTATCGCTTCTTTCCCGTGAATTCCCGCTTCTTGCCCGTGAATTCCAGCATCTTTCCCTGAAGTTCTCGCTACTTGGAGATGGGTTTTCACCTCCAAACGGCGGGTTTCCTCCTCCAAACGGCGAGTTTCCGCCCTAAAACAACTAATTCTATTTCATCTGCACGCCTCTTAAGCGGTTAATGGCTGCTGCGATTTCGAATCTTCGTGGTCGTGCTATATCACCAGGGTGTGCTTTTTGATTTTTCTGGGTGAAGCTTAGTCCGTTCTGATCGATTTCTTCTTCAATCTGATCTAGCCATTCTTCTAGTGTCCATTCACTTGATGAAGGCTTTAACGCCATATATTTTAACACATTTGCAATCATTCTTGTTTGGGAAACATCGACAATTTGTTCAACTAATGAAAGGTCGATTGCTTCTTTTCCAATCAAAATTGTTCCTTTGCCTTTTGCTTGCGCCTTTTTCTTCGGTCCTAGAATTTTGTTGATCGAATTCGTAATGACGGTTCGCTTTGTAAGGGAACCGAAGTAATCGTGCTCCATCGTCTCATATTTTCTTGGTTCTGCCTCAGCGATTTCTCTAGCTTCATTCGTGCGGTTAACTGGTATATAACGATCCATCATGATTACATCATCAGCGATATCGAAATAATCGCCAGAACCACCCATGACTAGAATAGTCGAGATCTCTTTATCGTCTCTCAACTGCTTAACTTTTTGCACGAAAGGTGTGATAGGTTCTTTATCTTTAGCTACTAGTTGTTGCATCCGCTCATCACGAATCATAAAGTTGGTCGCACTCGTATCTTCGTCGATCAACAGGGTCTTAGCACCTGCTTCTAGGGCTTCGACCACATTGGCAGCTTGTGAAGTACTACCACTAGCATTCTCAGTTGTAAATGTTGCAGTGTCATCACCGTTCGGTAAATCGTTGATAAACGGTGAAATATTAACGTTTGAAATGCTTCTACCGTCTTCAGCTCTGATTTTTGCTGCTGTAGGGTCAGTCAATACATACTCTCGACCATCACCAGCAACATGTTCATACACACCTTCTTCAAGTGCATTCAACAATGTACTTTTACCGTGGAAACCGCCACCGACAATCAACGTGATTCCCTTTTTAATTGCCATCCCTGTAATCGGTTCTTGGCGATGAGGGATTTCAAAGGAGACCTCATTCTCCTTAGGGCTCTCAAAAGGAACTGCATTATCTAGAGGTCTGGAACTGATTCCACTTTTTCTCGGTAAAATGGAACCATTTGCAATGAAGCCGATCCAATTTTCCTCACGCATCTTTTCTCTGATAACACCATGCTGATCAGCAAGTTCCATTGCACGCTTCAGTTTGTTTGTATCAAGCTTGAATACGGAGTTTTTCAAAATATCAGGCAGCAGAGTGAAAAATAGCTTGTCCGCTTCACGTCCATTAATTCGTCGACCATTTGCAGGTAATCCGATTGAAAGACAAACAGTCACCTCATTGCTGGTCACATTGACAGCTGCGCGTTCTAGTATCTCTTGGTCAGGTCCATCGATGGAGACACTTCCGCTTTTTCCACTGCCTTTAACGTTGATTTTATTACTGAAGATAGCTCGGTCGACCATTCTAGCGATATAATCCTCGATATAAATACGACGTCTTTTTGTCTCTAGCCACTCGCTGTCGATCGTTTGTGAGTCTTTTGGTATAACCAATCGAAGTTTAGAAGGAGCCGCAAACGGATCCCCTTGTACATAATCCATATGCAATTCAAATCCATTGAATTGGAATTTCCCTTGAATATCCTTATACGCCTTATAACTTTTTCCATCAATTCGCTGTAATGTTTGTTGCAATCGTTTCAAAATAAATCCTCCTCAATAAAAAGATAGTCAGCTTTTTTCAGGAACTTCCTCAATTCTTTTCATAATTTGTTTATTCCATATGACAGGAACGACTATAACGATTAAATATATGGTGCCAACGATTATCATGGTCGTTCGGTCACCTTCTACAAGGCTAGCTCCTAAAAAGTTATATATTAAAGTACCTGGGATAATACCCAGTGTGGTTGCCTTAATAAAGTCCTTGATCTTCACCTTTGATAATCCAGCTGAATAGCTAATCAAATCAAAATTGACTACTGGTAAAAAACGGAGCATTAATATATAGAAAAAACCTTTCTCCTCGAATTTTTCCTTGATCTCATACATTTTACCTGTAGGTGCTTTCCGGACGAATCTCTCTCCATACTTCCTTGCCAAAATGAATGACAAAACGGCTCCAGAAACAGCTCCAATCAATGCTAATAACGAACCAAAATAAGCACCAAAAGCTAAGCCACCGACGATCGAAAATACTGAAGCAGGAAAAAGTACGAGTGGTCTCAGCGTGAATAAAACTATATAAAATACGGGCGCTAACCAGCCCGCAGTATAAATAAGTGTCCGTATGTCTTCTGGTGAAAAATTAAGTAGTCGTTGATTAAACGAATATAAAACAAGGACGAATATTAATACGACGATCCCTTTCCAAACATGTTTCCACTCCATCAACATCATCCTTTTCCTGTAACTGCACTGATAAACATATTCCCACTACTCTGGTGATTCAATCACGAACAACTTATTTGTAACATTTATTAATTCTTAACGTCTAATCAATCAAATAAGTATAGTAGGGGGGCTATTTATGCTTAGAAAAATATTTTTCGTTTCAATGATTATAGTTAGTGTATTCCTATTCAGTGCTTGTAGCAACAGTTCCAGTGAGTCTTCCGATAACTCTATGGAGGGTGCGGAAGACAGCGGAGATGAGGCAGGCTTCGTTGAAAATGAGGAATCCTCATCAGATGGTGAGCAAGAAGGAACCACCGAAGATTCCAAAGCCGAGGCTGATACTAAAACTGAAACTGAAGGAACAAGTAGTCGTAGTAAGAAACAGATGATCATCTATGAGGGGCAAATCGCGATCGAAGTGAAAGATTATAATGAAGCCTACGACAAGATTACCGACGAAATCAATCGGGTCGATGGGTATATTGTTGAATCCTCAGAATACTCTAGCGGAGAAAATGATGAACTTAGAAATGGTGAACTGACAATTAGGGTCCCGCAGGAAAATTTTCGACCCTTCATGTCCAGCTTGGAGTCTGCGAGCGCAAAAGTATTAGAAAAAAGAACACACGGTGATGATGTGACTGAGGAATATGTGGATTTGGAGTCACGATTACGATCGAAAGAAGCAGTTGAAGAGAGATTGCTTACTTTTTTAAATGAGGCTGAGAAAACCGAAGATTTACTTAAGATCTCAGATGACCTATCTTCCGTCCAAGAAGAAATCGAACAAATCAAAGGAAGAATGACTTATCTAGAAGACAATGTGGCTTTTTCTACAGTTACACTTTCGATCAGGGAACGTAGCGTCAATATTGCTGAAATCCAAACTCAAGACTCGCTGAACACTTGGGAACGGGCTCAAAGCTTTTTCATGAAAACAGTAAATGGAATCATAACGATGTTCTCAGGATTATTCGTCTTTTTTGTTGGAATGTCACCAGTTCTAGTACCATTGTTGATTATCGGTGGGGGCGTCTGGATGATTATTAGAAAACGGAAGAAGAGAAATAGTAACGAAAGCTAAAAATTAAAATCCCTCTACATTATTAGTAGAGGGATTACTTTTTAATAGCCTGGATTAAATCAGGGGCTGTTGAACGAAATACAGGAAATTCATTCGTCTCGATTTCAGGATCTTGATTGAAGCCGATTCGATTCAATATACGACTTCCATCCTCAGAGATTGCAAAAGCTCCAATTTCTTTTACCTGTATTCCTTTTGATTCTAATAGTTTCAACTGTTCAGGCATATCTTGCAATAGTGCAAGAGTATACCGTTTATAATCTTCATCAAAAATATCTACTATAATGGAAATTAAATAAAGATAAACCTCTTTACAACCATCATAAGATAGAACTTTATCAGCCAAGTCTTTCTCGTCTATTTCATCTTTTAAGACCCCTTCATAATCTTTCTTATTCAGAGGAAAAAGACTATAAACACCTTTCACTGTTCCGTTCACTTTGCATACCCGATAGACTTCAGGATTCTGCATCATTACCTCTTTCACATACTCTGGAGATACATGCCACTCTTTCGGATAGATCCGGTAGTTCAAATCCAGCATTCCATCAATATCTTCAAATGTCGGAGTAACCATATCAAACTTCATCTTTATCCTCCACGAATCGGTCATAATCTTTCCATTCAATCTCTCTGATGATTTTTAGTATATACTTAGCGAAATCCTTATCATACCACTCGGAAGAATCTTTGAACATTTCCCTCGCCATCGTACACCCTTGGAAAAAGTGTCGAATATATGAATCCCATGAATCCCAATCATTGCGATCATTTTTATTTTTATAGATTTGCTTATGATAAAAATCATAGATAATATCAAAAAAGTTCAAGTAGTAATAGATGAACGCTTCTCTTTTACCCTTTTTAAGAGGGGTTCGCTCTATATGCTTCGAAATTGGATGGTTATCATATATGCTCCATAAATCTGGATCATCGATATACATCCGGTCAATTTCAAGAAGAAGCTTATTATGCTCCAATCTTGCATTATTTCTTATCTCAACCGTGTTATAGCGATACGTAATGAACGCTACAATCCCAGAAATCGTCAATGAAAAAATCGAAATGAATAATGTAACCATTGCAGTGGTACTCATTTTTTTCACCTACTTTTAAATTTAAGGTGATTTCAGTATACCACTTCCACTAATTAGAAATCATTTATTTTACTAGAGTCTCTTTCATTCGAACCTGGCTTAGTACCCCCGCAAGGAATGGAAGGATAGCCACTAACCCGATGGCCCAAGATACACTGATGAAATCTGTGAAAACACCTGCTAAAATCGCGCCGAAGGCATATCCGCTATCTCTCCAGAATCGGTATACCCCCATGGAAGAAGCCCTCCAACTAGGTGCTGCCACATCACCAATAGCTGCTTGAAGCGTCGGATACACCATAGCTGTTCCAACGCCTAATAAAATGGCTCCAATCAACCAAAGAAAAAATCCGTCTACCAGTAAGATGAACCATAACGACGCTGCCTGAAGCAACATACCGTTTGTGATCAAAACCTTTCTACCAATCTTATCGCTCCAAATACCAGTGACCAACTGGAATACCCCCCATGCCGCAGGATAGGCAGCGACAATTATTCCAACTTCACTAACCGTTAGTCCGACCGTCGTAAAATATAGTGGAAAAAGTCCCCACGCCATTCCGTCCTTTAAGTTAGTGGTCAACCCTGATAAACTGGCGCTCGATAAATTCCTGTCCTTAAAAGTCGTTAAGTTGAAGACCTGTTTAGACGATAGTTCATCTTCTTCTACTGTAGTATTATTTTTAACCTGTATATCTAAGAATTCCTGAGTATCACGAATAAAAATTGATAAAATGATACCAATGATCACGACTGCAATACCGATAAAGAAAGGTTCTGGTCTTAAAGCATAAGTAGAAGCGACATACCCTGAAACGGCTGCCATAATCGCTACCCCAGAGTAACCGGCGAATTCATTCATACCAACCGCTGTACCTCGCTGAGTCGCTTTCGATATATCGATTTTCATATTTACTGCCATGGACCAAGTAAGCCCCTGGTTCAACCCAAGAAGTACGTTCGCTACAACAATCACCCACCAAGCATGTGCGAAAATAATCAATACAGGTACAAATAACCCGATGACCCAACCGGCAATTAAAACTTTTTTTCGACCGAATCGATCGGCAATTTCACCCGCGAAGTAATTGATTATCGCTTTTGAGAAACCGAAACTCACAATAAATGAAAGTGCCGCACTTGTGGATGCTAGTCCGAATTCATCTTCACCGATTATCGGAAGAATTGTACGTTCAATTCCAACCATTGAACCGACGAAGAAGTTCATGGCCACTAATAACGAAAATAATAATATATTCTCTTTGATCCCTATTTGAGTTTTCAATTCTCTTCCTCCTCGCTTTCTAGACTAATAATACCCTACAAGGTATATATTTTCACAAAAAAATATACGACTTACTCGTATATTTATAACTATAATCACTAAAATGATCATTGTAAAAAAATTTGATTGAAGAAAACCCTCCACAAGAAGTTAAATACATATCTTTCACATATAGATATTTTTAAGGAGGTGTAAAATAAATGACAGAAAAGAACACTAAGCTCCCAACAGTAGCAGATTACAATGATCACCCTCTCCCTTTCTGCGCGTCGAGGGGAGATATTGCCCCGCTGTTCACTGCTGAAGCGTATGTGAATAATGAAATACAAACCATTCAACTAGAAGACGCCCGGGATTCATGGGTTGTACTATTTTTTTACGCAAGCGACTTCACTTTTGTTTGACCAACAGAACTAGCAGCAGTTGCTGCTGTTTATCCTGAATTACGTAACATGAACGTGGAAGTCCTAGGGATCAGCACAGACAGTGTATATTCCCACAAGGTTTTCAAAGATATATCCCCTTCTGCTAGTCAGGTTCAATATCCTTTAATAAGTGATCGAAACCAAATGATCAGTCGAGCTTATCGTGCATTAGATGAAAACGCTGGTGTCGCTAGTCGAACAACAGTAATAATCGACCCAAGTGGAGAAATTGTCTCCAAAGTTACCTACCCAAGAGAAGTCGGAAGAAACTCATATGAACTTCTACGTTTATTACAAGCAATACAATTCGGCCGAGAAACGGGGCTAGGCGTCCCCGCAAACTGGATGCCTGGTATGCCAGGCATCGAGAGAAGTACTGAAGACATAGGAAAGATATGACAAAACCCCGAGTGGTTAACACTCGGGGTTGCCTGTATTAAGAATGAATTTCTTTCACTCGTCCAACTTGACCATCCTCTAATCGAACTTTGATTCCATGAGGGTGGTTTGGTGATTTAGTCAAAATATCTTTTACGATTCCCTCAGTCAGTTTTCCAGACCGTTGATCCTGCTTGAGGACGATACTGACTTTAGCTCCAGGGCTAATATTACTACGTTGTTGACCAGACATTCTCGCACATCCTTTCTATCTAATAAACATTTTATCACGGATGTTTACGAGAATTCTTTTAAAACGTAATTTTTCCGCCAAAAGAAAATTTTCTCTTAAAAGACCAACTCTTTAATCTATTAAATATACAGTCTATTTCACAGGAATCCAAATTTCAGAATAACAATTCTCACTGAACGGATCATCTTCTGTATATAACTCGAATTCTGGTCCTCCAGCGTATTCGTATTCGCTTGTTGGAAACCACTCTGAATAAATCTTCTTCCAAGTGTTAACCATTGCGTTCGGCATCGCTCCATGTACTTCGAAGACTGCCCATTTAGCTGCGGGCACCGTCATTTTCTCCAGTGTATCACTATTTTCTGCATATTCAGCCTCATGAGCTACTCCAATCCAGTAATCAATACTTCCAGCACCTTGATCAACACATACGCCAAGTACACCTTTGACTGCGCCATCATTCAAACGCCATAACTTCTCATCTGCACCACTTTCATTGACTTCATCCCAAAACTCAGGAATGCCTTTAGGTGGCTCTCCATTCTCCATCAAAAAATTTCTCTTCATACCTATGAAGTGAAATTCTTCCTTTTCTTCAATTCTATAATTCATTGGCTCTGCCCCTTTCAGATTCACCTGGATCACCAAGCGATTATAAGATTTCAGCTTCCCTTCATTTTTCCGCGCCTGACTTGGTGACATCCCATGTTGTCGACGGAAAGCTTTAGAGAAAGCCTCAGGAGAGTCGAAGCCATATTTCAAAGCAATTTCAATGATCTTCATGTCTGTCTTCCCCAAATCATATGTAGCTTGAGTAAGACGACGTCTACGAAGATATTCACCTACAGTCACTCCTGTCAATAAAGCAAACGTACGTTGAAAATGAAAAGGTGAAAAATTCGATGCACTTGCAATGTCATCCACTGAGATATCTTCCAATAGGTGTTCCTCCATATAATCAATCGCTTTCTGTAATGATTCGATCCACATGACTTCTCCCTCCTCCCTTATCTAGATAATAGCTTGATCATTCAATATAATCCTGTCCGGTAGTGCTTTGTTATGTCCGTTTTCTTTAATAAAAAATGTGTTCTCAATCATTTAAGTATTTCAGTAACACTCCCCATGCTTCAACCTTACCTTCAAACGTCTTGTTATACCTGCCAGGGATCGGACTCGTGGAGGGCAAGAGCTCAACTTCAATTTCATTCATCAAATGCTTGAAATGCCTTTTGAATGTTTGGTAAGCCTTCGTACCATTGCATCCAATCGCTTCAATGTTGGGATACCTCATTAACAACCCCTCTATATCATTCGGTTCGGCTTCTTTAATTTTCGAATCGAGACTACCTTCTCGGTAACAAGCACCAATCGTATCCCACACTGCTATTCCATGTTCGTGTAAAAATTGTATCCGCTTCTCGTAATCTTCTATAAACTCGTGATCGAACAATTCGAATAGAATTCCCCAAAAATGATTGCGTGGATTACCATAATACTTTTGTTTCACTAATGACTGATGCCCTGGAATCGATCCAAGAATCAGCACTTTAGCATTTTCATCAATAATCGGGTCTAACGAATAGATCTTTTCATTCATTTCTAATGTCTCCTAGTTAAACAATATTGAATATACTATAAACCCTACAATGAGGACAATAATCAATATCCCCGTACCTTTCCATCCTAATGCTCCGACGAGATCTTGCAATGCTCCTGCTTGAGCTCGATTAAATCCATCACCTATATTACTTGCTTTATTATTTTTCAACTCTTGTTGGCGTAGTCTTTCTCTTCTATTCTCGGGAGATTCTCTCATTCTAAATCACTCCAATCTAGGTTACATGAAATACGTCCTTTCCCTTTTAATTCTATAACAAGTTCTTTAAATCCTTTGAATCAAAAAGCCAATACTCTCAATTGAGTATTGGCTAAAAATTAATCCATATATTTAGTTAGAAAATCGCTTAATACACTTTCATATTTATCAGGATAGATCGCGAATGCTTCTCCATGACCTGCGTTCTCAAATATAGTCATGTCAGCTTCACTCTTCGTGTTTGAATACAACTGATTCGTCATATCCGTCGGTACAAATGAATCGCTATCCCCGTGCAAGTATAAAATAGGCACTTCCGCTTTTTTCACTTGTTCAAGTGCAGAAGCTTCGGTCAATGAGTATCCTGCTTGCATATTCGTCACCAGGTTCGTTGTTGGTAAAACGGGGAAAGACGGAAGATTATACATCCGCTCCATCTGATGATCAAACAAATCATAACTACTCGTATATGGACTATCAGCAATCACGGCTTTCACATTATCAGGCAGGTCTTCGCCACTCGTCATCAAGACGGTTGCAGCCCCCATCGATAAACCGTGTAAAATAATTTCTGTATCTGGACCTTGTTCTTCAATGACTCGATCGATCCATTTCACATAATCCAATCGATCGTGCCAACCGAACCCTATGTAGTCACCTTCACTTTTCCCGTGACCACGCAGATCCGGCGAAAAGATATTATATCCTAAATCCTCATAGTAATGCTGGCCATATAAGGCCATATCCCGAGATTTGCCTAGGTATCCGTGTGCAAATATCACCGTCTTATTCGTTGGCTCCTCAGCCTCCAAATAATTACCGAATAATTTTAATCCATCGAAAGAATGAATGGACCATTCGGCAAAACGCTGTTTTGATTCCCAATCACGCCAACTTCCTTCTATAAAGACATCCATCGCCTCTGAGGATACCGTCAAATCATCATTTCCTACAAGGAAATCCTTCTTCTCTCTCTTAATCGCCAAATCATAAAAATAAAAACTAGCTACTATATTGATAACCATGATCAATACAAAGGTTATTGACCCTATCTTTATCCACTTCTTTTTCTTCACCGCAAGTCCCCTTCCTAAGATGTCCTAACTCTATTATAACTTATAACAGAACTTTCTGAATACATTAATTTATGGAAATTGATATATTTACCTATGTATTTTTTTAATTATTGAAGGAAAGTATGATGATACATATATTTTCAGTTGGAGATGAACATTCATGGTTGAAACTTTTAAAGATATAGGACTAGTTATCTTCCGCGTTGCTACAATCTTACCTTTATTACTATTTGTAACTATTTATATGGGAAAAAGAGCCATCGGGGAACTACCGATATTCGATTTTCTGATAATAATTACTTTAGGTTCAGTGGTAGGGGCAGATATAGCTGACACAGAAGTTAGCCACTTACCTACAGCAATTGCAATCATAACCATAGGTGTCTTACAAAAATTTGTAGCAAAATGGAAAGTCTCTAACCGAAAAATAGGGAAATTACTTTCATTTGAACCAACTGTAGTCATTCAAGATGGACAACTACTAGACAAAAACTTGAAAAAACAGAACTACTCTATTGATAACATCCTACAAATGCTAAGAGAAAAAGATATCTTCGATCTGAATGAGGTAGAGACAGCCATTTTAGAGGCTAACGGGGAATTAAGCGTCTTGAAAAAACCAGAACACACACATGTTACTTTACAAGATATGAATTATAAAAAAGGTTCAACTATGACCTTTCCAGTAATAGTAGAAGGAGAAATCTACGAGAAAGTACTAAATCGTTTTGAACTAGATGAGAAATGGTTGTTAGAGAAACTAAAGACATTAGGAGTCACAGATATTGGAGAAGTGTTTTACGCCTCAATTAATCTAAGGAAAGAAATACATGTTTCAATGAAGAATGATGGTTCAGTAATTGTTCCGTATATAAGACATTGAGTGAAAAAAACCGCCATTTCAGGAAATGACGACTATCCTCACAAACTATTAATTAAAGAAATTATTGGAGGTAACTATTTAGTTATTACCTATTCCTTTAGAGGTTTCGCTTACAATGTTCCCTGCATAATTCGCATAGTTAATTCCTAAATCTCCTAGTGATACTACACCTTCTATTTTCTCTTGATTTTGATCTAATACAAGCAGGCGCTTAATTTGATGATCTTGCATTAAACGTACTGCTTCATCTTACCAACCTTTAATTCTGGATAAACATATGAGAAAAAAATAACCTAATGGAAAAAACATAACAGTTCATTTCGTGTCTCAAAATAATCAAAATTCATCCGATATACATATGTAGATAGAATAATTTTTAGGGGGAAAGAAATGAAAGCCGTAGATGAATTGAAACTGAACGACGTAAAAAAGAAAAACTTGTTAGTGCTAATCGCTTTTTCATTTTCAGTAATTGCTGCAATGGGGGTAACATTGATAGAAGGGGACTTTACTGGGAGCATTTTTTATGGATCCGAACTAGCTTTTTTAATTGGAAGTTACCTTGTCATCAGGTATTTAATTAAAAGGGAGTTTATTTTTCCATACGTGATGTCTATAATTGCTTACTCATTTGTATTGTCTTCAATTTTTATTTTGGGTGGTGGACTATCTACTGTAGTTGTTTTATTCTTTTTACTTTTCTTATCCACTGTTCATTTAACAAGACCTGTATTCTTAATCGGCTATATCTTAGGTGGAATCGCCTTATACTTAAATTCCATCTTTGCTGAAGTAGAGCGCGCAGTACTACAAGAAAATATCAACTCTATAATGGTGGCTTATATTCTGGCCGGAGTCATGTCCTTAATTTTAATATTTTTAAATCGAAAGCAATTCCTACATATCGAGAATCTTCTTTCCAATAGCGAGCTGGAAACACAACAAAAAGAACAAGAGCGACAAGACTTACAGCAGAATGTTAATGATATAATCCACAAAATCACAAACGTCAATTCGAAAGTCCAGGGTAATATTGATTCCCAATCAGAATTATCAGAAGCGATTAATGAAGTGACTAGTGGAAGTACAGTACAAAGTGACAAAATCTCAGATATCGCCCAAAATGCAGAAAATACTTACCAGCAAATGATGAGCATGTTAGATGAGACTCATGCCCTGAAGGAAGAATTTAATCAATCAACAGACATTGCTTCAACAGGAAATAGTTTATCAAAGCAACTATCGACCAATATGAATGAGTTCCAGTCACATGTAGAAGAACTTAGCCAAGCATTCCATACCTTATCAAGTAAAATCAGTGAAACCAATTCATTCTCGCAAGATATCATTAATATTAGCGAACAAACAAATCTACTAGCATTAAATGCTTCCATCGAAGCAGCAAGAGCAGGTGAAGCTGGCAAAGGATTCTCAGTAGTCGCTGATGAAATCCGTAACTTAGCAGAGATGACGAATCAAACAGCAGAGAAAATCACTTCCAACCTTAAGGACGTGAATACCACTAATGACTCAGCCTTGGATAAGATGAATACAAACAAAGAGATGGTCAATGAGAATTTAGAAAAAACAGATCAAGTGAATCAGGCATTCTCAAACCTATCAACAAAACTAGAAAGCTTGCATAATAAATTCACAAGCTTTGAAGAACTAGCTTCGACAGTAAAAGATAATTCCTCCATAGTGGAAGAATCAACGAGTGAATTAGCTTCTGTCATCGAGCAAGCATCAGCCAGTTTGGAAGAAATGAGTGCCACTGTAGAGAATCTAAACCATCAGAACAAGCTCATTGGTGAAGAAATGGTAGAGACAGAAAAAGTAGCCGTCAGTTTGACTACTAAAGAATCATAAAAGTGTGGCCGAGCTTATTAATGCTCGGTCTTTTTTCGGTTTCTTCTATTTTGTCAATTACATATTAAAAAAGAGACCGAGAAAATTCTCGGTCTCCTTCGTCAAACAAAAAATATCACTGTATATTAATTATTCGACCCTATCTTAAACATTAATCTTCTATCTATTTATCTTTTTTTAAATAATTGATGGCAAATGCGCTCATGGCAGTAATTCCAGCTGGAATCGCTTTTTCATCAAAGATTATCCCTGGGTTGTGTAGTGAACGAGTTGACTGTTCTTGGTCATTCCTTGTTCCGATTCTAAACAACATACCCTCTGTTTCTTGTAAATAGAAAGAAAAATCTTCCCCACCTAAGGATGGATCAGGTAAATAGGCAAGGCCTTCTTCACCCAATTCCGCAGTTGTCGACTCGATCATAATATCGACTAATTCATCGTCGTTAATGACTGGTGGGCTACCTGGATGGAACGTAACCTTAGCATCAGTATGATTCGCCTTCGCCACGTGATCCGCCATTAGTTCAATACTTTCTTGCATCTTATCTCTCGTCTCGTAATCTAGTGTACGAATCGAACCAGATAAAGTCACCTTATTAGCAATTATATTATCAGCATTACCACCATGAATTTGGCCCAGTGTCAGCACCGCAGAATTCAGTGGAGAAATTTGTCTCGAAACAATATTTTGCAAGGAACTCACCAGCTGGCTTGCAACAGGAATAGGATCGGTGGCGATATGAGGGTGCGCAGCATGTCCTCCACTACCTGACACTTCAATTTCGAATGTATCCGTCGCAGCCATGATTGGTCCATGTCTCACTCCAATTTTACCTGCATCAACTAACGGCCACGTATGTAAGCATACGATCTTATCGACTTTAGGTTCATTCGATAGGACGCCGTTTTCGATTACAAATTTAGCACCTTTCATGACTTCTTCACCAGGCTGGAAAATAAACTTGACTTGCCCTTCAAGTTCATCTTTTAAGCGATCAAGAACAATTGCCGTACCGAGCAAAACTGTCGTGTGTAAATCGTGCCCACAAGCGTGCATGCTTCCCTCTACTTCGGAACTGAAGTCCAGACCCGTTTGTTCTAGTATAGGCAATGCATCCATATCTCCTCTAAGACCGATCGTTTTTCCTTCCTTCTTACCTCGAAGAACACCTACCACACCGATGTCATCATTTATAACTGACAGCTCAACACTTGTGTCTTTTAAATAATCTAATACAAATTGAGTCGTATTATATTCTTTCATACTCAACTCAGGATTTCTGTGTAGATGTCGTCTAACTCTTATCATCTCTTCTTCAATTTCTGAAACAATGTTTTTTATTTCCATAAGTTGATAACTCCTTAATCATGGTGAGAAAAACTTGGCTTTGCGCCACTTCTTAGCAGCGAAAGCCCTAGTTTTTCAAATACTCTATACTATAAGAAAGAATTTAATCATTCCAAATTGTTAAAGAAAAAATGAAGGTTATTTGAAAACAATAACCTTCATTTTTGAGATTTCTATAAGTCTTCTTGTCCCATTTCTACAATCTGGTTATAAGTTTCTTCGCCCCAGATTTCTGTTCCTAATTCATCACGTACTGACTGAGTCTTTTCACGGAATGCTTCCACATCAGGATCGATGAATTCTACTCCGCTTTCTTCCATTTCAGCTTTCATATCAGATGCATTAGCATCTAGCTGCTCTTGAGCGTATGTTTCACCCTCTTTAGCTGCATCCATCAAAATTTGTTGATAATCTTCTGGTAAACTTTGATAGAATTCTTCATTCAATGTTACGAATGCTGGTTTATACATATGGTTTGTATTGATCACATAGTCTTGTACCTCGTGGAATCCAGCTGCATAAATTGTTTCTAGAGGATTCTCTTGAGCTTCAACAAGACCAGTTTGTAGTGCGTTGTATAGTTCACCAAAATCCATTGGTGTAGGGTTTGCACCTATTGCTTTGAACGTTTCAATGTAATAGTCAACTTCTGGTGCACGGATTTTCAGACCAGACATATCTTCAGGTGTTTCAATTGCTTTGTTTGCAGAAACTACACGCGGGCCTCTTGGAAGAATACCAATGTTACGTACACCTTGTTCACTCTTAAGTTGTTCGTTCCATTCTTGTCCAACTTCAGAACCAAGAACATGGCTCCAGTGCTCGTTTGAGTCCATTAGATATGGAAGTGATAGATATTCAATCTCATCCATACCAGGGTCACCACTAGACATCATCTGGATCGTACCCATTTTAACCTGTTCCATTTGTTCAGCTGTTGAACCAAGTTCGTTACCTGCGAACAATTCAACAGTGATGTTACCGTCAGTTTCCTCTTCAACGATCTCTTTGAACTTTTCCATACCTTGGAATGCCGGTTCACCTTGATTCGCCCATGTACTATAAGTTATTTCGAATGTTTCATCTGAAGCTTCTTCAGAGCTCCCTGAATCGTCACTACCTTCTGATTCATTGTCTGAACCTTCTTCAGAATCGCTAGAACATGCAGCAACAAATACCATCATGACAATCAAACCAAGTGCTAACAACAACTTTTTCATTCTAATGTCCCCTTTTTAATAAATTTATTTTAATTCTAAAAATTAAAACCGCTATTTAGACGCCTATCTTTTGCCTTAATCCCCCCCTTTAAAAGATTGATTATTTAACCTTCATTTGAGAATTTGAAACTTTCTCAACTAATTCAACACCAAATTGAGTCAGGTGTTCTATGATAACTTTTCCTCGCTCAGCAGAAGATTGAGTTGGATCACCCATAATTCCTTCAGGTGATACTTCCTCCATATTGAAATAAATATTTGCTGAAGCATTACCAACCTTGACCTCTTTGAAATTCTTCACTTCGAAATCCTGCCATTTTTCAGCTTCTTTCCAGTCATTTAATAAATCCATCCTCATATCATCTGGATACAAATAACTCATAATTGAAGTCAGTGGCTCTCCTCCATGTCCTGAAGGGTCGACATCGCCATAAATTTCTTTCTTTTTAACTGGATCCAACCCTTGCCATAAATTAACCGACGCAATCATGACATCATCGGCTCTTCTGACTTTTCGAGCGACTTGATCTACTGCAGGTGCATTACCTGCATGCCCGTTGAACACGACAATTTTTGAAATGCCATGTTCAATCAAACTCCTGAAAATATCTTCAAGAAATCCAAGCACGGTTTCTTGTGATAACGAAATCGTTCCAGGGTAGCCTCTGAAATATTCAGAGTTACCAAAGGGGATCGTCGGAATATAGATGGCATCCGATTCTTCAGAAACCCTCTTCGCTAGTTCGGTAGCTGCCAAGTAATCCCCTGTGATTGAATGTGGACCATGCTCTTCCATTGATCCTAACGGCACAATCACCACTGGGTCTTTACTGAACGCTGTTTCTGCTTCTTTCCAAGTCATATGATGAATCGCGCTTTTATTTTTACTCATGAATTACTCTCCTCAGTTGTTGTATTAATTGTCTGTTGTGTTATTTAAAAGAACATATCAACGATAAATAGTGTTAGTGATGGGAAAAATGCGATTAAGAATGCTGTTACAATCAATGGAATATACATAGGCAGCATTTCCTTCACAAGCTTTGTGTACTTGAGCTTCGCTATATCCGCTACAATGTAAAGCAATATTCCAACCGGTGGAGTTGCACCACCAATGGTTAATGTAATTACCATCAATACACCGAAGTGAATCGGATCGACACCCACTTGCATCACAATTGGTGTTAAAATCGGTGCGAAAACGATGATTCCTTCTGATGGAAGCATGAATAGTCCGATAATAAGTAAAAAGATAACGAGCATCGCAAGGATGACATTTTCATTTGCAGAAATGCTTAATATGAATTCACCAAGTGTTTCAGAGATCTTGGAGCGTGTAACTACCCAAGCGAATACCGTTGCTGCTGCTAAAGTAAATAGTATATTTGCTGTATCAAAACTCGTCCGTCTCAAAATACCAACAAACGACTTCAAGTTGACATTTTTATAAAAGAAGAATGTAACGATAATCCCGTAAAGTACCGCAATTGCCGCTGACTCAGTTGGAGTGAAAACACCACTGACAATACCTACAACGATAATTACTGGTAACATTAATGCGAGAAAACCTGATGAAAATGCAGAACGAGCTTGCTTAAAGGTCGCCCTTTCATAACTCGGGTATCCCCGTTTTGAAGCGATGAAATATGTGTAGACCATTAGTGAGATCGCCAATAGCGCACCCGGGATAATACCTGCGATTAATAGCGGTCCGATAGGCTGCTGGGTTACAATCCCGAAAATGATCAGCGTGATACTTGGTGGAATGATTGGACCGACAATTGATGAAGCAGCTGTTATAGCTGCAGCAAATTTTTTGTCGTACCCTTCTCTTTCCATCGAAGGAATCAGTACAGAACCTAAAGCCACAGTATCTGCTGTAGCAGAGCCTGAAATTCCGGAAAATAAAACGCTGGCTAAAATATTTACTTGTGCTAGTCCACCTTTTATGTGACCTACAATGACTCTCGCAATATCGATGATACGATTGGTAATTCCCCCTGAGTTCATCAACTCACCGACAAGTAGGAAAAACGGAACTGCAAGTAAGGTGAATGAATCGACCCCTCGCACCATGCTTTGGGCTACCATGCCTAGGTCAATACCTTCAAGTATCAGATAAGCCATGGAAGCTATTCCTAAAGAGAAGGCAACGGGCATACCAAGTATAATTAGAACTACCATGATCAAAAGTACGATAAAAATCATTCGTCAACCTCCTCCGTCAAACTACCAGTGTCGTATGTGCCATTCTTGAAATCCTTAATATCATTTATGCTTCTTAAAATGGTAAAAATAATCATCAAGGCCGACCCAACCGGTGCTGCCCCTCTCCAGAAAGAATAAGGAATATCGAGTGCCCCGGTACTATTCAAATGTGCGACCCTTACCACATCAATCGAAGTGTAGATCACAATTACTAGAAAAACGATGATAATAAGTCTCATGATTTGTGTTGTGATTAAATGTACTTTAGGAGACATATTTTCCTGAAGCATATTAACAGCTAAGTGTTTATCATCAAATGAGACGACACCGACTCCTAAAAATACAACCCATATTAATAAGAATCGTCCGATCTCGTCTGTCCAAGTTAGTGGACTATCAAATACGAACCTGAAAACTACCTGTAAAATGGTCACAAAAACGATTGCGAACAGTAGAGCGCTGGTTAAATATCGAAGCCCCCACGCAAGGTCTCTATGTTTTCTCATTTAATCCCCTCCTCTTTCAGATGGCTTTAGCGTCAACTATTGGCATCTTACTCGTTTAATACTCAAAGTTTTGACCCGATTTTGAAAATACGATTGAATAAGGCCATTTATCAGAATTAACAAAATATTCAACGTATTCTACGGGGTTGTAATCTGCATCATAGGATAAGCGCATGATTTTTAATAATGGAGCTCCTTCTTCAACTTCTAACAAGGAAGCAATATTCTTATCTGCATTAACCGCTTTTAAATCCTCTTTGACATATTCGAAATTAATACCTAGAACTTCCGAGGCGAATTGGCGCATGTATAAAATGTCCCCCGCCTGACGGATCTTCTCAAGATCAACATCCAAATAATAATGATTCAATAAAAATATAGGCTGTCTATCTTCTTTTCTGATTCTAGTAATTTTGCTTACAGGATAGTCTTTTTCAATTTGAAAACTCTCAGTTATATGTTCATCTGGAATCACTGTTGAAACATCTAACGTTTGGCAAGACAGGGAGTCTGATGAAGCTTTGAATTGTGAACTGAATCCTCCCATTGGAGTCCATGGAGCCGACACCGAATTTTCTGCTACAACTGTTCCAATCCCTGGCTTTCTTGTGATGAATCCTTCAGATTTCAGTTTCGATAACGCCTGGCGTATGGGTGCTCGACTAACGCCATAAATTTCTTGCATCTCATACTCAGTAGGTAGTGAATCACCTACAGCAAAATAACTGATTTTTATTTTTTCATAAAGATCATCAAAGATTACTTCATTCAAAGGTTTCTTAATCAATTACACCACCAAACTTCGTCTTGTTATGTTTTTTTATTACTTTGGTATAACAAAGTCTAGCTAATGTATAATTATCCGTCAAGAGTGATTTTTATTTAAATTCAGAAATTTCGACAAATTGTGCCGTGTTGAAATACTGGTGTATAGGCATTTTGAATAAAAAATAAATAATTCAAAAATATTTTAAAAATTATAATTTCCATTGTTTTATCTTTAAAATAATTAGTTAATTTTGGTTTATGTTCTAAAATTATCATTTACTTTTATGGATAAAATTTCATAAAAAAAACAGCAATGTGATGAATAATCAACACATTACTGTTTTATGATTTTATACATTAATAGACTTTAGCAGTTTGATCTTGGTGAAATATTGTACGTTTTTTAATAATCACTCGTTGTTATCTTCGGCTTTTCCGAACAACACTTCTGGGATCATTTCAAACCCATCAATAACCGTATTCTCTTCTACTTCAAGCATTAGAGAAAGCTTCCCATTCATTTGAACTTGACGAACATACTTCAAGTCTTGGGGACTGATTGATATATCCGCTATCTTGGTCTTAATTTTAATCGATTTCGAATTGTATTTAGGAACGATGCTACTCGCTTTGAACTCATGCTTTTCATCATCAATCACATTCTTAAAAGCCGAATCCACCTTTTCTTTATCAACATCTTTTATTCCACTGGTCTTCAAGACCCTTTCTACATCAGTAGAATCTAATTTCGGTATCTCCTCTTCTTCATTCTCCTCCATCACACGATGAATCTCCTCGTAAACGTTTGAAAGATTAGAAGTATTGATCTGATTACCAGCTACGTTTCTTACAATTTCCTCAAAAACAACTTTATCTTCTTTAGCGGTCATGATCTCTTCAGCATTCAACACTTCTTCTATGAAATGCTCATCCAACTCATTCGCTTTGCCTGAAGAATAGAGCACATGGTTTACATCTGAGGCGTTATCCGTGATGCTCGGGAAAAGAAATCCTGATATCGGAGCTTTGAGGTTGATGATAGGATCCACCACAATATTATATTTGAACTCTTTTTCTACATAATCAAACAGTAACTCTTTTTTCGGATCTTCCGTCTTATTCACACTACATAGAATGAATGGGTGAGAATATACCGTATCCCTGCCACTCTCTTCTGCCTCTTCATTGCTCGCTCTCATCGGCTTCTGGTATTCCCCTCGAATAAACGTAATAACGACGTCCATTTCATATTGCTTTTCCTTCAACATCTTCTCCACGATTTGAAGCATATCATGTGTCCAATCTTCCGTGTTATTACTTAAAAGACCCTGGTGAAGGATTAGCTGGCTGCTATTTTCTACATCACGTTGGAATTTCAACTCGAATAACTTCTCATCCAACTGACCTGTGAGCACTTTTTTAAAGTT
Organism: Halalkalibacillus sediminis; assembly: GCF_002844535.1. Lineage (NCBI taxonomy): Bacteria > Bacillati > Bacillota > Bacilli > Caryophanales > Bacillaceae > Halalkalibacillus > Halalkalibacillus sediminis. Next base: position 11,896 of record NZ_PJNH01000001.1, on the reverse strand, counting down.
GTTCATAAATAACTCTTTCTGTTCATCTTCCAGCAAACCAAATGATAAGCTCTGATGATGATAGATTTCACTAGACTCTTTCATTATGTACACATTAAAGATTTCACTGATTTCTAATAGATCATTATTTAATTTAAATTGTTTACGAAAATTCGCGATGTCTTTTTTATTCAATGTTATTACGCTCCTATGTTGAATATCTGTATATTTAAGTCCTCACACATACTGTCCTATTTTATCATAGATAGCAATTACATTTGTCGGTAAAAATACTTAGTTAAAATAAAAAAACGCCCTCCGTTTGGAAGGCGCTTTAATTGAATATATTCCATTTTATTGGGTGTTAATTATCTGTATTTCGTGCACTTGATTTAGCTTTTCCTCTTCTTTGTTCATCCGGACGCTTACCTTCACCATTTCTTTTTACTTTAGGTGCTTTAGAGTCTTTTGTCATGTACATTCCTCCCAATGATGTTAAGTTATTTATATTTTAACCGTAAACTGGAGATTTATGTACATGAGGAACTATTCCCTGGTTACTCTTCCATAAGGTAATAAACTCTCGAGAAACAGGAATCTTATAATCACTAATAAGTTCTCTACCTTACCTATATGCAGAAACTCCATTTAAGATTTGAATATTTTATAAGACGTATATACTTTTATCTAGGCTCATTATTATTCAGTATTAATATCACTTTCAATATTCATTTTTAGTAAATATTTCTCACAATTTTGTCAAAATGATTCAGTGTTTCCCGATATATTAGTTATAAAGGTTTAGTAAGGAGGTGTTATTACTGAAAGTTAAAATGAGTAAAGAATCTAAAATAAGTATTCTATTACTAATGATTCCACTAATCGTCTCATCTCTTCTTTTCCTACCAATACATGAAGAGTTTACAACTAAAGGTGACATTGAACCAATAACTGAATTTGGTATAGACGGAAGTGTATATTTTACATATGTTCATTCAGGGATAATCGAAAACTACTTAGAAAAATTCTTTCTTGACTTACAACACGATGATATAGAATATCTCACTCTTAATGATTATGAATATGATTACTATACCACGGAATACGAGAATGATGTCCAATATTATAAGGAACAAACCATAGTAAACGCTGTTAATTTAACCTCTGAACATGAGCCTAAAGCTGAAAATCAAGATAGAATATCTGATATCATGTACGAGGCCAGAGAATATTATGGTGATTCTTTCGGGTTAATGGTTGCTGTTGGGTTGTTGGAAGAAGAGCTTAGTAAGGACTATTCAAGAGGAGAGTCCTTATTAATATCTGGAACAGGTACAATTGAAAAGGATCAATCAGTAGGGTCAGTGGGAGCCATACGCTATAAATTATTAACTGCCGAAGAAAATGGCGTAGATATCTTTTTTGTACCCAAAGATGAGGCGTATTACGGAGAAGCTAGCAACCAAAGGAAAGCGATCAATGTTTTAAGACAAGAAGATCTAGAATTAGAAGTCGTATATGTCTCAACATTACAAGAGGCGATTAATTTTCTTGAGAATTTAAATTAAAAAATAGAAAAGGTGATTCTGAATGAAAAAACTAGCATCTGAATCAATAGGAAAAATATTGCGCACTATTCTCCTGGTGATTATTATTGCTGAATTAATTGCTTTATCCACCACAATTATTTATGTTATCAATTATGATTTATACCTATCTCTTGCTCAAATGGAACATGCAATTAATATATTTATTCTGATCTCACTACTTATTATGTATGTAATATATTTTACTTGGATGTATAAAGTACATATAGACATGCAATATTACACCTTAAATTATCCCATTAGGCCAAGTAAATCAGTTTGGAGTTTTCTAATTCCTATTTACAACTTGTACGGTGCTTGGAACGTGCACTCTAACCTGTCGAATACTTTCAGTCAGCGTAATTACTCTAATTTTACTAAGATAGGTGATAGAATAATGGCATTGTTACCAATTGCATATATTTTGACTTTCGCAGACCGAGTTCTAGCCAATATAGTTAATGATATGTTGGCTTCTCAAGAGTTTATCTCTGATTTTATATGGCTTTCTGTAGAGGTTGTCTTCCTAGCATTATTACTTACTTATTGGGGACTATATAAGTCAATTACAAATGGGGTTAGATTAATCGGTGGTGCAGATCTTTCTAGTAATGAAGATGAAACGACCGAAACCAAAGGAGCTTAATATAATCTTTGTCCTCTTTTTTCTTGGAGACGGGGACTTTTTTGATGGGGGTTTGGGATTAAGTTTAAATCCTTCTCCCTTGACTATCATACAAACGTTAATAATTTTTGTTTTCCTAATAAAAAACTCTTGGATGTTGTTTAAAACAACGTCCAAGAGTTTTTTTAAAAAGATGTAGTATTAGTCGCAGGGGTCGAACCGGCGTTCAGTCTTACGAAGACATTACAGCCCTTTGGTTACAAATCCCTTTAAGAAAGTCAATAGAGACATCATTAAATTCCTCTGGTTTTTCTACATTACATACATGACCGCTATCCTTTATTACCTCTAATTGTGCCTGTTCACTATTTTTCACCATTTGTTGTGCACCATAGAGAAACATATAATCCTCTTGTCCCATGACATACAGTGTTGGTATATCAACTTTATTTTCTTCGAAATGAACTAAAAGAGGCGCTACATCATTCGTTAACTTAAACCATTTAATAAATTCTTTTTGGCACAGTTTTTTTGCTTGATTAACAAATAGTATGCGCGATTCATGATGTCTTTTCTTGGGCATTAAACACCAAGCAAAGAATTTGTACAACCACATATACGGAATTATTTTTTTAGTTAAATTCCCAAGCGATATCAGTGTTTTTACACGAGTATTTAAGCGGATTACTGCTCCACCTAAAACCATTGATTGAACTCTGCTTGGATCTATTTCACCAATGTTTCTAATTAAAATAGTACCTAATGATATTCCTACAAAATGAGCTTTCTTAATGTTCTTATGGTCTAACACTTCAATAATATCCCGACTGACATTATCGAAGGAATATTTCTTGTTTAAGACAATTGGGTTCCTAGATTTACCATGTCCTCTTAGATCTATTAGCAAAACATTAAAATGTTTCTTGAATTCTTTCACTTGCTTATACCAGACAGATGAACTTCCACCTGCCCCATGTACGAACACTACCCATTCATCACTTTTGGCTAATCTATATTCTTTATAGTAGAGCATTATCTTCCCCTCAAACACTTAAAATATTTTAAACGCATCAAATTCAGTTAAAAATCTTTTTTTCTATTAAAATAAACGTAATTACACCCCTTCACAATATAGGTTTTCTAAGCAATTTTCAAGTTTTAAATGCATCAGCGACTCCGCAAGTGTGTGTAAGAAAAATAAAAGCGCTCTACGAATATACGCAAAGCGCTAAAACTTTAAAGTTAAGTACCGGTGGCCTGGTTCGAACCGCCACTCTGTGAGGAACAAAATCACGTGTCGTGCGTTTGAATTAGCTTTTGTTCTCCGGAAGCTTCACGTCATCATTTCTTGAGTGCTTTAGAATCTATACTGCCCCCCGAAATTACGTCTGCTTTTCTGCTAATCTATCCTTACAGACACAACAGTTTGTTTATTGACTTGAATATAAGTTATAATAGGTATGCTTTTGAATCACCTTTCAATTAAGGAAGGGGTTTTTTTATGATTACTTTAAATAATGTCAGCAAACGGTTCGACTCTTTTGAAGCAGTTCAGTCGGTATCGTTAAGTATAAAGTCGGGCGAAATTCACGGTATTATTGGGGCGAGTGGTGCAGGGAAATCAACATTACTGCGTATGATTAACTTGATCGAACATCCTGATGAAGGCGACGTGATCATCGATGGAGAAACGCTAAACCATTTAAGGGGAAAGCGAATACGTCAGATACGTCAGTCGTTAGCTATGATTTTTCAAGGGTATCATTTAATAAACAATAAAACGGTTTTCGATAATGTAGTCACACCATTAGAACTAGCTAAAACTCCGAAAACAGACCGTGCAGAACAAGTATTGGAGAGCCTGCGGTTTGTAGGCATGGAAGAGTTGAAAAATCAGTACCCAAGTCAACTTAGTGGAGGGCAAAAACAACGCGTCGCTATCGCACGCGCGATTGTCAACCAGCCTAAAGTGTTGTTATGTGATGAACCTACCTCATCACTTGATCCCAATACGACAGCGGAAGTGCTCGAAGTATTACAACGGATTAATCAAGAATTTGGCGTGACCGTCATCATTGTTAGTCACGAAATGGAAGTAATCAAAAGCATCTGTACAAGAGTAACGGTCATGGCAGATGGTCGAGTCTATAAGGAAATTGAAATTGATCCGACAGGTGTACACAAAATGGAACATAGCGCAGAAGGATTTATCAATAGATTGAAGCCAAGCGGTGACAACGAACATGCCTAATATATTAGTTGAGTATCAAACAGAGATTTGGGTGTCGATTGGCGAAACATTTATTATGGTTGGTTTTTCAATACTAGCGGCATTGTTAGTCGGACTTCCAATTGGGACGTTTTTATTCCTGTGTCGCAAAGGACAATTGCTTGATAATAAGCTTGTCTTTTCATCGTTGAACTTAATCGTGAACATTATTCGTTCTTTTCCATTTTTGTTACTTGTGATCTTTATGATTCCATTCACACGTTTTGTTATTGGAACGGGAACTGGTACAGCAGCTGCGACCGTCCCAATGGTTGTGATCGCAATCGCGCACTATTCTCGTCTTGCAGAGCAATCTCTTCTCGATGTTCCTAAAGGAGTGATGGAAGCGGCTGTTTCAATGGGCGCCTCGGTTAAAGAAATTATTTTTAAATTTTTGTACGTTGAAGCACGCTCAGCGCTCGTCCTAAGCATGACAACCTCAACAATTAGTTTTATTTCTTATTCAACAATTATGGGTGTCGTGGGGGGTGGCGGCATCGGTGATTTTGCAATACGTTATGGCTACCTACAATTTCGAACCGATTTGATGATTTATATTATCATTATTATGGTGATATTTGTGCAACTTATTCAATATGCTGGCATTACTTTAGCAAGAAAGATAGACAAACGATAAGGGGAAATTATTAATGAAAAAATGGCTCATAATTATAATGACAGTCCTAGTATCTGTGCTAGTCGCATGTGGTGACAGCAACGAAAGTGAGAACGCAGAAAGTTCAAATGAAGATAATGGTGAAGATAAAGAACAAACAATAAGAGTTGCTGTGGTTGAATCACCTATGTTAGATGTTGTAGAAATTGCAAAGGAAAAACTCGCTGAAGACAATATTGAAGTAGAGATCGTTGAAATGGGTGACTATATTCAACCAAACGTAGCACTAGCAAATGAGGAAGTCGATGCGAACTTTTCACAACACGTTCCATTTATGGAACAGTTCAACCAAAACAAAGATGCTAATTTAACAGAGGTACAGCCGATTTATCATGCGAATTTCGGCCTTTATGCACAAGAATCCGCTAGCGTCGAAGATTTTCCTGATGACGCATCGATTGGTATAGCAAATGATCCATCTAACATCGATCGTTCTCTTCGCCTATTGGCTTCACACGACTTAATAGAGTTGAAAGAAATAGACGGCGAGCAATACGGATTAGATGATATCAAGGAAGACTCACACAACTATAGTTTTGAACAAGCGGGTATTGCTGCATTAACTCGTTTATATGAAGATTTTGATGGCGTTATAATTAACCCAACACACGCTGGTAACTTAGATTTAACTCCAGCTGAGGATGCGCTCATCACCGAAAAAGAAGATAATAAATTCGCAATTACATTAGTCGCACGCGAAGATAATGTGGACTCAGAATTGATTCAGAAATTATCTGAGGCGATGACTAGCGAAGAGGTTCGCGAATTTTTAAATTCTCGTGAAGGCAAAGCTTCTATTCCAGCATTCTAAAAAAATTGTACAACTTTCCTCTGACATTTATCTTATAAAGTCAGAGCTAGGGTCAGGACCTCCTCGGACATTCGTCCATATAAGAGGTGGCTGACCCTTTATTTTTGCAGATGAAATTCCTTTTTAAATTCTTTTAATGATTATTAAAATCTTTTTCTCAATAACAAAAAAGCACTCACAAACATTGATACATCAACATTTGTGAATGCTTTTTTAAGAATTATCTCGTAATCAACTAAAATACCGGTGGTCGGGTTCGAACCGACACTCCGTGAGGAACACGATTTTGAGTCGTGCGCGTCTGCCAATTCCGCCACACCGGCAAATGTGTCACAAAGAATATAATAGTATGGATTGGCTTGTTTGTCAATGGGTTTTCTCAATGAAAATGTGCGGGTTTACAACTTGGTAAACCCGCTTCAATCTATAGTTCATCAAATCCGTTCGTGTCGGACACTTTTGTATATTGTCTGGATTTTTGTTCGAAGAAGTCAGACTTTCCTTCGTCCACATCTTTGTATGCTTTGATCCATTTCATAGGGTTTTCTGTCACTTCCGGAAATGGTATCCCCGCGCCTAATAGCTTACAGCGCTTATTAGCCATATATTTGATATAGTTTTCGAGATCACTCATATGGATTCCATCCATGCGATTACCGATGATGTAATGACCCCATTTGATTTCTAGCTCTGTAGCTTTTCTGAATGTATCAGTTACAAACTGTAGGTTTTCTTCTGTATTCAGTTCTGGATTTTCCTTCAATGTCTCTTTAAAAATATACGCGAACAAGTTAACATGCAATTGTTCATCTCTATTGATGTAATTGATCATCGTGCTAGTTGATACCATCTTCTGGTTACGAGCCAGATTATAGAAAAAGGCGAACCCTGCGTAAAAGAATAAACCTTCAAGGGCAACATCATAGACGATTGACTCTATAAATGCTTGGGGGGACTTTTCTTTCACGAATCGTTCATAGCCTTGTGCAATGAATTCATTACGTTCTTTGAGGATTTCATCGTGCTTCCAGTATTCAAATATTGCATCCTGTTCATCTTTTTCTACTAAAGAAGATAACACATAGGAATATGACTGGTTATGAACAACTTCCTGGAAAGATAGCACCTGCATTAAGGCTGCAAGGCTTGAATCGGTCAAATAATCGGCTACTTTAGAGGAGTAGTCAGTCTGAATCGAATCTAAAAAAGCTAATAGTCCGATTATTTTCTTAAAGGTTTCTTGCTCGTCTGCTGTAAGCTCTGGCCACTGCTTACGATCGTTCGACATATTGATTTCAAATGGCGTCCAAAAGTTCGCAAGCATGTTTTTATACATGGGATATGCCCAGCTGAAGCGAACGTCATCCCAGTTTAGCACGTTTGAACTTTGTCCATTGATGATGCCTGTTGAAGCGTTCGGTGCGTTAGTTTCATATAATTTACGTTCGTGTAATTGTTGAGTCATCGTCATCCTCCCTTATGATGAGCAGCTTTCGCAGTCTTCAATGTCTGATGATGTAGAGCGTGTGTAATAAGTCGTTTTTAAACCTGACTTCCATGCATGCATGTGTAATTCGAGTAGTTCCTTCGCTTTTATATTGTTTTTCACATATAGATTGAATGAAATCGACTGGTCGACATGCTTTTGTCGTGCAGCGTTCTGGTTGATGCTCCAATGATGGTCAATTTCATAAGCTGATTTGTAATACCAGAACGTTTTCTCGCTTAAATCAGGTGCCGTGACAGGAATCTTGTAATTCTTCTTCTCTTCTGAATAAAACTTTTTAAAAATCGGATCGATGCTGGCGGTACTTCCAGCGATGATACTCGTACTGGAATTTGGCGCGATAGCCATCAAATATCCATTCCTGATGCCATGTTCTTTAACTTCATCTGCTAATAATGACCATTTGAATTCCTCAGTGTCCATATAATCTTCGAAATAACTGCCTGTTTCCCATTTCGATCCATTAAATAGTGGATAGCTACCCTTCTCTTTTGAGAGTTCCATACTTGCCTGTATCGTCAAAAAAGCAACTTTTTCATAAAGATGGTCTGCATAGTCAACTGCTTCTTCTGATTCCCAGCGTATCCCCTCTAATGCCAACAGATGATGATATCCAAAGGTACCAAGACCAACCGCACGATACTTTTGATTCGTTAATTGGGCTTGCAGTACAGGTATTGTATTCAAGTCAATCACATTATCAAGCATGCGAACTTGAATGGGAATCAATCGCTCTAATACATTCGCGGGTACAGCTTTTCCTAAATTGATACTGGATAAATTACAAACCACGAAGTCACCAGGATTTTTCGTGATGACAATTTTACCGTCTTGAGTTACTTCCTCCTCTACGGTTGTTGGACTTTGATTCTGCATGATTTCCGTACAAAGGTTTGAGCAGTAAATCAACCCTTGATGGTTATTCGGATTTTGACGGTTCGCTTCATCACGATAGAACATGTAAGGCGTCCCTGTTTCAAGCTGACTGACCATAATTCTTTTCATGATGTCAATCGCTGGTACAGGTGTTTTTGATAATTCCTGATGCTGTACACATTGCCCATATTTTTCACGAAAAGATCCATTACCCTGTGTTTCATCATAGAAATCTTCTAAACTATATCCCATCACTTCTCTTACCTCATGGGGATCGAATAGATACCAATCTTCTCTCGCATCAACTTTTTCCATGAAAAGATCAGGTAAACATACACCGGTGAACAAGTCATGCGTGCGTTGGCGTTCGTCACCATTATTCAGCTTAGCATCTAGGAATTTGAATATATCTTTGTGCCAAACATCCAAGTAGACCGCGATAGCGCCTTGGCGTTGCCCAAGTTGGTCGACACTGACAGCCGTGTTATTCAACTGCTTCATCCAAGGCATCACTCCGCTGGATACCCCTTTAAATCCCTTAATTGAACTTCCGTGAGAGCGAATTTTACCTAGATAAACACCGATTCCTCCACCATTTTTTGATAAATTAGCGATATCTGTATTAGAATCATAAATTCCTTGAAGACTATCATCCACCGTATCTATAAAACAGCTTGATAGCTGCCCGTATGACTTTCCGGAATTCGCAAGCGTAGGAGTCGCAACCGTCATATAAAGGTTACTTAACGCCCAATATGCTTCTTCTACGAGATCTATTCGACGCTCCTTTGGTTCTTGGATCATCAAAGTCATGGCAATCGTCAAAAAGCGTTCCTGTGGCAGTTCAAACAATTTACCGTCATGATCACGAGCCAAATACCGATCCGCTAGTGTTCTTAATCCAATATATGTGAATAACTGGTCACGTTCCGGCTCAATTATGTCGCCAAGCTGAGTAATCTCTTCTTTAGAATACTCTGCAAGAATTCTTTCGCTATATATGTTTTTTTCAGCAAGAATCTTTTGTAAGTTAAAGAATGAGCCATAACCCCCAGAAGAAGCATTACCTCTATTCTCAGCTGCTTCATTGTACATTTGTCTAAGAAATACATTAGCACACACATACGTCCAATCTGGAGCTGAAGGTTGAATGTTTTCTAAACCACGGAGAAGTAATTCATTCGTGATTTGTCGTTTAGTCATATCTCCTTTTGATTTCATGGTCTCCAAAATCGTATCTTGATAACTTTCTGTATCCAGATGCGGATAATCTTTTGATACTTTCTCAATGAAATCTTTTAAACGATACTGATCAAACTCTTCTTCAATTCCTTGATCATCTTTTACAAAAGCTTGTCTCTCTTGAGTAATTGTCATCAATAGTCCTCCTCAAAATAAAAAAATTCGCTTCTCCGGAGGAAGCGAATAGAAACGAGCAATATACTATAATCAATAATTGAACTAGTTTATCACGTCGTTTCATTCTCTTATTCCCCGAAGAAAATAGAAACTTTGTTTACTCAGACAGGTCTCCTGACTCGTGCTTCGATCTACACCGGTCCTTCCCTTATGAGCACCTCTAAAGTTTTCTCATAAAGTGGATATACCAGCTCGTCCACACTTACAGTTGCGGGGGCAGCTCTGGATTTTCACCAGATTCCCTATTAAGCCTTGAAGGCATCTAAATAAACGGAATACTATATATAGTTGTTTAAGTTAATAAAAATCACTATATATCGTGATTTGATTTCATTATAGAAGAAATAATATATAAAAACAAGAGCAAATTTAATTCCTTGATTAGAATAAGATAATGGAACGAATATCAATCACTAACTATCATAGGTTCAAAAATGCCCAAATAAAAAAGTTGATAGACAGAGCTTGTACTGTCTACCAACTTGAGAAAGGTATGTAAATATATAAAAACATGGAGGCGGCAACCGGAATCGAACCGGTGATAAAGGAGTTGCAGTCCTCTGCCTTACCGCTTGGCTATGCCGCCTTCATATGGAGCGGAAGACGGGATTCAAACCCGCGACCCCCACCTTGGCAAGGTGGTGTTCTATCGCTGAACTACTTCCGCAAATGGCTGGGCCAGCTGGATTCGAACCAGCGCATGACGGTACCAAAAACCGTTGCCTTACCGCTTGGCTATGGCCCAATATGGGGCGATCGGAGGGAATCGAACCCTCGAGTGCCGGAGCCACAATCCGGTGCGTTAACCCCTTCGCCACGACCGCCATATTAAAAATGGCAGGGGTAGTAGGAATCGAACCCACATCGGCGGTTTTGGAGACCGCTGTTCTACCTTTGAACTATACCCCTACACATAACAAAAAAATGGTGGAGGGAGTAGGACTCGAACCTACGAACCCGATGGGAGCGGATTTACAGTCCGCCGCGTTTGGCCAACTTCGCTATCCCTCCATCATTTTAAATAGATGGTGGCTCGGGACGGAATCGAACCGCCGACACACGGATTTTCAGTCCGTTGCTCTACCGACTGAGCTACCGAGCCATACATACAAGTGCAAATTATAAAATTAAAAGTGGCGGTCCGGACGGGACTCGAACCCGCGACCTCCTGCGTGACAGGCAGGCATTCTAACCAACTGAACTACCGGACCATATGTAATTATTGATATTGAATTAAATGGGTTACGACCAGGATCGCTTCCTATTTAGTTTCAATCAAAATTAATTGGTTGCGGGGGCAGGATTTGAACCTGCGACCTCCGGGTTATGAGCCCGACGAGCTACCAGACTGCTCTACCCCGCGATATTGACATTTGATTGTCGAAAGAAATGGTGGAGGATGCAGGGCTCGAACCTGCGACCCCTTGCTTGTAAGGCAAGTGCTCTCCCAGCTGAGCTAATCCTCCAGCCTAAGTAAATAAATGGTGACCCGTACGGGATTCGAACCCGTGTTACCGCCGTGAAAGGGCGGTGTCTTAACCACTTGACCAACGGGCCATTAATTAAAATGGCGGAGAGCGAGGGATTCGAACCCTCGAGACCTCGGTAGAGGCCTACACGAATTCCAATCGTGCTCCTTCGGCCAACTCGGACAGCTCTCCAGGTAGTATGGCTCCAGCGGCAGGATTCGAACCTGCGACCGATCGGTTAACAGCCGATTGCTCTACCACTGAGCTACGCTGGAATTTTAAAATCAACTGTCCTTGAAGGATATTATGTAATATTGCCCGGCAGCGTCCTACTCTCACAGGGGAAGAACCCCAACTACCATCGGCGCTAGAGAGCTTAACGGCTGTGTTCGGCATGGGAACAGGTGTGACCTCTCTGCTATAGCCACCGGATAATATTAATCTTGTTAATAATTTTGAGGACAAATAATATTATATTCACCTTCACTCGAAAAAGCAAGGGAATTTCGATAATAAAAATAAATTTATTATTGAATATTATTATACACCTTCAAAACTAGATAAGAATCAAAGCGCAAGCACGAATCAAAGCGTCATTACCACAAATATTGAAGTTAAGTCCTCGATCGATTAGTATCCGTCAGCTCCATGTGTCACCACACGTCCACCTCGGACCTAT